>CAMAQX010000087.1 GCA_945860455.1 Lishizhenia tianjinensis | reverse complement strand
GTATCCTGATGTATTGGACGAGCAAATTCAAAAATGCAAGCAGGCAACAAAAAATCCATTTGCAGTGAATTTACCGATGCTTTATCCGGATATTGACAAACACATTGAAACAATTATTAAGCATAAGGTTCCCATCGTTTTTTCCTCGGCGGGGAATCCCAAAACGTGGACAAATCACCTAAAAACCAACGGGATAACTGTCGTTCATGTCGTTTCTAGTGTTAAGTTTGCCCGGAAAGCCCAAGAAGCTGGAGTAGATGCCGTTGTTGCAGAAGGATTTGAAGCTGGTGGGCACAACGGTAGAGATGAGACAACCACGTTGTGTTTAATACCCATGGTGGCTAAGGAAATTACAATACCAATCATTGCCGCTGGTGGAATTGGAACCGGACGAGGAATGCTAGCCGCACTAAATTTAGGGGCGGACGGTGTTCAAATTGGAAGTCGTTTTGTTGCCACTCTTGAATCAAGCGCACACTCAAATTTTAAAAATAAAATTATCCATTCAGCGGAAGGCGATACAGTTCTAACGTTGAAAGAATTAACCCCTGTCCGACTGTTAAAAAATGAATTTTATCACCAATTGGAGCTAGCATATAGCAGGGGTACAAGTACAACAGAATTAGAACAACTTCTTGGTAGAGGAAGGGCTAAAAAGGGAATGTTTGAAGGTGATTTAATAGAAGGTGAGCTAGAAATTGGTCAAATTGCCGGATTAATAGAATCTATTCTTCCCGCTTCGGAGGTTGTGAAAGAAATAATAACTGAATTTAACCAAGCCAAGTTGGAACAAAATTCTCCTAAATATTCATTTAATGATTGAATTTGAACGATTTGAGTTAGAGAACGGATTAAAAGTGATTTTCCACAAGGATAGCACAACTCCAATGGCAGTGGTGAATATCTTGTATGATGTGGGCGCACGGGACGAGTCAGAGGAAAAAACGGGTTTTGCGCATTTATTTGAGCATCTTATGTTTGGTGGATCAATAAACATCCCTGATTTTGATGCGCCTTTACAACGAGCCGGTGGTGAAAGTAACGCTTTTACGAGTAATGATGTCACTAATTATTACGATGTTCTTCCCGCCCAAAATTTGGATACTGCGTTGTGGTTGGAAAGCGATCGAATGCTATCATTAGCATTTACCGATAAAAGCCTGGAAGTGCAACAACAAGTAGTAATTGAAGAATTTAAACAACGCTATTTGAATCAACCGTATGGGGATGTGTGGCTGGAATTACGCCCCTTGGCATATAAAAAACACCCGTATAAATGGGCAACCATTGGTAAAGACATTAAGCACATTCAAGATGCAAAAATGGAGGATGTAAAAGCATTTTTCCAAAAATATTACCATCCGGGAAATGCGATTTTATGTATTGCTGGCAAGTTTGAATTTTCATATATCAAAGAACGCGTTGATTATTGGTTTGGTAATATCCCGGGGAAATTAAAGCCGGCACGGATTTTACCTTCCGAACCTATTCAAAAAGAATTTCGGGAATTAACGCTTGAACGAAATGTACCTGCAAATGCATTTTATTATGCATTCAAAATGGCATCAAGAAAAACAATGGAATATTATGTGGCAGATTTGATATCAGATGCCATGGGTCGCGAAAAATCCTCTCGGTTATACATTCGTTTAAAAAAAGAACTCAATTTGGTTTCCGAAATTGGTGCCTACATTACAGGGTCCTTGGATGATGGATTGTTAATGATATCAGGAAAACTCAATGATGGTGTTTCTTTCGAGCAAGTGGACGTTGAAATTTGGAAAATTATTGATGAGTTTGTTTCAAGAGAAATGTCAGTCGTAGAATTAGAAAGATTAAACATAAAAATTCGAACAGCGCGTGAATTTCAAGATCAAGGATTATTGAATCGGGCAATGAATTTATGCCATTTCGAATTACTCGGAGATGCGGGAGGAATTAATGAGGATTTAATGGTCTATCAATCAATTACCCCTAAACAGATGAGTACCTTGGGAAAAAGTATTTTAAAGAAGAAAAATTGTTCTGTTTTACGAATCAAAAGCACAAAATAATGGTAGATAGATCACAAACTCCTGAGTTGAAACAAATTGATTCTATTGATTTTGTTGCTCCTGAAATTCGAACTGAATTTCCCATTCCATTTTTTGTTCAGAAACAAGTTCCAAATGCTACATCACGCATTGAGCTATATTTCAATGCCGGAAGTACAAACGGTAAAATTGGGTTGGCCTCTTTGGTCAGTGGATTGATATTGTCCGGAACGGATAAGATGAACTCAACTGAAATACATACAGAATTAGATAATTTAGGTGGCTTTCATGATATTTCATTAGGTCATGAATCGGTTGTTGTCAGTTTATACGGATTGAATGATAAGTTAGCGGAATTAGTGGTGCTTTTTTGTCAAAGTTTTTCAGCGGTTACTTTCAGTGAATCGGAAATTCAAGAATTGAAGGAAGATAGGAAGCAAAAACTCCGAATAAACATGCAAAAAGTTAGCTTTTTGGCTCAAAGAGAGTTTTCAAAGAACCTATTTGCCAATAGCCAATACGGAAGAGTAATCAATGAAGATAATTATGATTCAATTACGCGAAAGGAAATTATTGATTTTCACAAAGCGTTTTATCTTTCCGGATTATTTAAAGTGGTGCTGATTGGCTCTTTCCAAGAAGAAACTATTGTTTACATGGAAGATTTATTGATTCCTTTTGTCAATAATCTTGCGTTGGAATATAACCAAAACTTACAAAACATTCCTAAGGTTTTTCATACAGAGAAAGAAGGTGCTTTACAAACAGCTATTCGCGTGGGAAGAATCTTATTTAATCGTAAAAAGGAAGATTTCGTTGACTTCACGATATTAAACACCATTTTAGGCGATTATTTCGGGAGCAGATTGATGAGTAATTTGCGGGAGGACAAAGGGTTTACTTATGGGGTGGGATCCATGCTTTCTGAATTTCATGAAACCGGATATTTCCTAATTGCAACCGAGGTTGGTAAAGAACATAAAGATGCTGCTATTGCTGAGATTCGCGCTGAAATAGAAAAACTTAATCAGGAATTGATCCCTGCAGATGAGTTGGATTTGGTGCGCAATTATCTATTGGGGCAATTACTGAAAAGTGCGGATGGTCCATACGCAATGACCGATTTGTATGTAGGCGTTCAAGCATTTGGATTGGATATTTCATTTTATGATAATTATATCAAAAAAATACATGAGATTACTCCCGAAAAACTTCTGCTTTTGGCAAAAACTTATTTAGATTGGGGTCAAATGACCATTGTGAGTGCTGGATAGCAACTTTATTCGTTGGTTTTCGTTAAAATAGAAAGCATTTCTAATCGTTCTTGTATTGATGAAATATAGTTTAATTCTCATTCTTCTTTTTGGATTCTATTCAAAAGTGAACGCTTCCCATGCAATGGGAGGAGAATTGACCTATAAATGTGTTGGAGGAAATGCTTATGTATTTGAGTTAGCATTTTACCGCGATTGCAATGGTGCTGAAGTTAACATTGTTTCAGAAAATTTGCGCGTATGGAATCATTCAACAGTAACCGCAATTACTCTTCCGTTTGTTTCTCGACAAGATGTTTCTCCCATGTGTAATGCCCTGCCTGGATTTGCCTCTCAATTGCAATGCGGATCGGGAAGTGCGGGCGGAAATGGAATTGGTGCAATCGAGCGGGTTTTGTATCGTAGTTTGCCAATTGTGCTTACTGGAATTCCTCCTGCTGCTGGGTGGTTGTTTACTTATGAAAACTATTCTAGAAGCGGAGCATTAACCAATATTTCCAATCCTTCAACCTATGGGATTACCTTGGCCGCTAAAATATTTGCGATTCCAAGTGCTACTGGTTCAGGCTGTACGGATTCTTCACCACAGTTTCTACAAGAGCCTTATTTTGTGAGTTGCGCGGGAAGTCCATATCGGTACAATATGAACGCGGTGGATCCTGATTTGGATTCCATTCATTTTGATTTTGGTGTGCCATTTAATTATTTTCCGGGAGCAAATTACAATCCGCCGATTACCCCAAATCCAATCGCATTTGAACCTGGATTTTCTTACACCAACCCAACTCCGGATGCAACTTTTAATGCTTCCAATATTCCATCGGCCGTCGACCCATTAACTGGCGAATTAACTTTTACATGTTTCAATTCGGGTAATTATTTAGTTAAAATCCGTGTTCAATCTTTCCGTCAAGGCGTTTTGATTTCGGAGGTGGAACGTGAGATGCAATTGGTGGTTATGCCCTGCAATTCAGCCAATAATGCACCCGTAATCACACCTCCATTTGGCGGGTCCTTTTCAACCACCATCAATGCTGGTGATTTGTTGACTTTCAATCTAAATGCGGTGGATCCAGAATTTTTGCAAGATGGAACAACCCCACAACAACTTTATTTAACGGCTTCCGGCCCTATGTTTGGTGCGGGATTAACTTCCTCGACGGGATGTGACATCGAACCATGTGCAATGCTTAATTCTGCAGCACCAATTAGCGGCTCTCAACAAGTTTCCACCACCTTTACTTGGCAAACAACGTGTGATCACTTAGTCAATCAATATGGCATATCCGCAGATGTGATTCCTTATAATTTTGTTTTCAAAGTGCAAGATGATTACTGTCCTGTACCTAAAATAAGTTATGTTACCGTGACGATTTTTGTAGTAAATCCAGGAATTATTCCCGCCACCCAAATTTCGTGCATTGAAACCAATGATTTGGGAGAATTAACGATAAATTGGGTCCCCGTCGCAAATCCATTGGGGACTTTTGTAGAATATCAACTGCACTCCTTAGAAAATGGTCTTTTAGCAACGTTTACTGATGTTTCAACCACTTCAGCCATAGTTCCTGCTATAAATTCAGCGCATCATTTTTATATTGGTGTTCGCAGTGGTTGTAATGGAAACATAACTAAAAATTCTGACACGATTGCCAACATTCGTTTAAATGTGGTGAACCCAAATAATGGTACGGCCATTTTGCAGTGGAATAAACCAAAAACCAATCCCTTAACTAGTTATAATTCTTATTATCACATATACAGAGAATTTCCAACGGGTGTTTTTTCATTGATTGATAGCACGCAATATGCTACAACTAACTATAAGGACACCATCGATATTTGCCAAGCCTATATTTCGTATAAAATTATATTACCTACAGAAGTGTGTGATTTTACCTCGAATGTAGCAGGCGATGATTTTGAAGATATGTTAACACCTGATATTCCGACGATCTTGTCGGCCGGAGTTGATACGGCCACGTCAGAAATTCTTTTGATTTGGAATCAAAATCAACAACCCGACACTTATGGATATGTGGTTTATACATTTAACGACGCCGGATTTTTAGTAGAATTAGATACAGTATGGGGAATTTCAAATACTTCTTATAGTTATGCAACGGATTTATCGGCAGGCCCTTTTTCCTATTCAGTTGCAGCCTTTGACTCTTGTTACACTTCTGCCGTTCCAGTAACGTATCAAACATCAGCCAAAAGCCCTATTCATGTTACTATGAAAGTGAGTTCAAAGGTCTTTATGTGTGAGCAAGAGGTGGAGCTTTCATGGTCAAAATACCGAGGCCAACCTGTCATGGAATATCGGATTTTTGCAAAAAATAATGGTGCTTGGTCTCAGGTTAGCGCTACTTCTGATACAATTATTCGAATTCCTGTGAGTGGCGGTGGAGCGTATTGTTTTGTTATTCAAGCAGTTTTCGTAAACGGAAACATAGCATTTTCTGATCCAACTTGTTTTCAAGTTCCCTTTCCGCAACAACCATCGTATCATTATTTTAAATTAGCTACAGTGGAGCAAGGTAATATTGAATTGCATGATTATATTGACGAATCTGTAGGTGTGCAAGAAGTCATTTTTCAACGATTAAATTTTGACAATGCCTATGAAGAAATTGCCCGTGTTTCAGCCAATTCCGATAATGTGTTTTTTCTTGATTCTACAGCTGATGTTCGCGAAAAACCTTGGCAATACAGATCGCGGTATGTGGATAGTTGCGGCACAACAGGTAACCCTGCCAATGTTGTAAAAACGGTTTTTTTATCCGGTGTAGCGGATGAAATTGAATTGATTAATTTCATTCAATGGACACCGTATGAAGGTTTTAATGGTTCCATAATTGAATACAGAATTTATCGAGGGCCGAATGGAGTTTTTGATCCTTCGCCAATAGCAGTAGTGCCAAGTGGACAATTAACCTATGAAGATGATGTAAAAGCGATTGATTTCAAAGGCGAAATCTGTTACCGAATTGAAGCTATAGAGGCACTGAATTTTTACAATTTCGCTGAAAAAAGTCATTCGAATGATTTTTGTTTTGTGTATAAACCACTGATTTACATTCCCAATGCTTTTACGCCCGATGGCGATAATTTGAATGATTCATTCTTACCCATCTTAACTAACATTGATCCAATAGAATATAGCCTAAACATATATAATCGTTGGGGACAAGTCATTTTTGAAACTGCCGATGCGCTTATTGGATGGAATGGTAAAATTCAAGTTTCAGGACTTGACGCTACCAACGATACGTATTTTTATCAAGTTCAAGTAAATGATGCAAATGGAGTGCAAATTTCCAAACGTGGATTTGTTTCACTACTTCGGTAAGGTTTTTGTTTGGAAAAATGAATTAATTTAATTAAGTTTGTTAGTCACAACTCATACGTCATGAAAAAAATAATTTTTGCGTTTTCATTTTTGGTTTCATTAGCAACCTTTGCTCAAGATGGAATTGTTATAACGTTAGATGGACAAACCGCTGATATTTCAGGAGGGACGCACCAAATGATTGCGCCAAGCAATGCTGTTTTTGATGTTCCGTTTGATGTTGTAAACAATACTGGTCAAACGCATCAATGGATTATAACCCGGATGAAAGTGAATGTTCCAACTGGTTGGGTGGATGGCTTATGTTGGGGACATGGAACCGATCCTTTTGGTGGAACATGTTATTCTTCTACACAAATGGTAGGAAATCCATGGTCAACACCTGGTTCTCAATCAGTACTTTTTAATGTTGCTAATGGTGAATATGGTAAAATGAAACCTCAGATTAATCCGGACGATTTTACAAGCGGACAAGCACATTACCGGTATTACATTTCAGATCTTGGTACAGGTTACTCTGATTCTGTAGATTTAATTATTGATTTTGTAGCATCCGTTAAACCAATTAAAGAGGATGTAACTGTTTCTATTGTCCCAAATCCTGCTTCAGATTACATTAATATCACGGTAAATGGCATGGAAAATGGCACGTTGAAAATGGTAGACATTTTAGGAAACGTTGTGTACAAAGACGCAATTGTAAATTCAAAATCAATCGCCACTTCAAATTTTAAAACAGGGGTGTATTTTGTAACTATTGATGCTCCTGGTTCTAAATCAATTAGCCGTAAGGTTATTATTCGTCACTAAGAATCGTTTTTTCCAATTCTACTGACTTCGCCGGATCAATTTCGTTCATAGCAATCGTAGCTGCTACAATTCCAAAAATGGGTGCAGAGGAAGCGAGTATCCACCAAAATAGTTGAATGAATAATTCAATTGTATTTGCTTGGGTTAGAGAGTAATTAAAGAAAATTTTCAGGTCCACCGGTACAAAAATCATGAAGTAATACAACAAGCCAATTGAAATAGCTAATCCACTATGATTGCGGATAAATGCAATGCTTTCATTCACGCTTCTTCTTCTTCTTTCGTTTACATAATCCATAAAGCTAAACCCGTAGTAATAAGCACAAATTAACACATTCAGCCATTGCAAGGGACTTTCACTTGGTTTTTCCCAAAATATAAATGCAACCAATTGAATAATAAGAAAATACAAATAATACCAAATGAAATTACGGATGATGAGTTTTACCGCTCTAATGATATCTTCTTTGAATTGATGCCAACTATATGGCTGTTTAACCCCGGTTAAAATTCGTTCTGTTTTTTCTGAAATGTGAGCCAAAAGGGGAGAAAGTAAAGCAACAACCATGTACTTGGCAAATCGCATCAATAACAACCCGACAGATACTTCTATGAGGGCATAGATAAGGTACCAAACAAGTCCATTTATAGAATCTAATTTAGCCTCAAAAACGTTCGTTTGAAGTTTGTATCCGTAATAATAGATTCCACCTAGTAAAGTAAACGGAATCAAAAAATACATGAAATACCCATGGCGAATTATGAACCCGAATGAATTTCCGAAGGATCGAATTCCGAGCCAGAAAAAATAAATGGTTTTACTATTGAACACAAGCAAAGGTAATCGTCAAATTGAAAATAATGGTAATTTATTTAAATATTCCTGTTTAACAAAGATTTTCAGAAAGGTTATCAAGTCGCTTGCTGTTAAGATAGCCAATCCAATTTTCAACCAAGCTATAGGGAAATTAAATCAACAAAGACGATCTTGACTTGAGACATCTAACAGAAATAATCGAATCGCGCTGGGCCGTAGTCATGAGTGGAGGTAAAAATCCCTTGTTGGTACTTTCAATCTCCAAAACAGCCGATGAATTAATATTACTTGGATTTTCACCTACTTTTACTTGTGAAAAAAAGTAAATATCAAAGCAAGAAATATAAAAAACAACCAAAGTTAATTTCGCAAATTTAATTTTGTTGATCACAAATACTTTCATTTAATAAAGAATTGAATTAAAAAAATTACTACGGAGTTACTAAATTACCATCTTATTATAATTCGACCATGTGAACCACTACCTTGATTCACACCTCCTTGACCAGCACCATTTCTATCTATATCGCCTGAATTACCAGATGTTGAACCAGAGCCAGCAGTTGTGCTAGAATTTGAAACACCAGCGCCTGAAATGTAAGAAGAACCACCACCACCTCCACCAGTTGATATACCGTTACATTCGCCTGCTCTTCCACCTCCACCACCAAAATAACCTCCACCACCGCCCCCTCCACTACCTCGACAATTAGATCCATTAAGACTACCTCCTACACCTCCTTGAAATGCAGAACCATTTGTACCATATGTTCCTCCTGTTCCTCCAGATGATCCACCAGATGATTGAGTACCTCCTCCTCCTGATACAGAAACACAGGCACCTGTGCCATTGACACCAGAATTACCATTTATACCACCACCGGAACCACCATTTCCTGGAGTAGCAGTCCCACCACAAGCAGATCCTGATCCACCGCCACCTCCTGCTGTTATTAATTCAATATTACTACTATTTCTAATCGCACTTCTTCCTCCTCCAGAACCTGCAGGTTGAGGTGAGCTGTTTATA
>CAMAQX010000086.1 GCA_945860455.1 Lishizhenia tianjinensis | reverse complement strand
CATTGATTTTACCGAATTTGATATTAATGGAAAGTCAGAAGATGAATTAAGAATTGCTGCATTGAGTATGGGTATTGTGGTAGATGAAACAATGGGTAAAGGAAAATTAATCGATGAAATTTTTGGTGCAAAATGTGAAGGAAACTACATTCAGCCAACATTTGTCACCGATTATCCAAAAGAAATGTCTCCTTTGTGTAAGGCGCATCGAGATAATCCAGAATTAACGGAGCGATTTGAATTAATGGTATGTGGTAAAGAAGTAGCAAATGCTTATTCTGAATTGAACGATCCAATTGATCAACGGGAACGTTTTGAAGAACAGTTGCGCTTACAAGAAAAAGGTGACGATGAAGCCATGTTTATTGATCAAGATTTTTTACGCTCCTTGGAGTATGGAATGCCGCCAACGAGTGGACTTGGAATTGGTATGGATCGTCTAATCATGTATTTAACCAATAATGCATCCATTCAAGAAGTGTTGTTTTTCCCGCAAATGCGCCCTGAAGTTGTGCAACCTAAAATAGAGCTTTCTGCCACAGAAACTGAAATTTTTGAATGCATGAAAATAGAAACTGAAATGTTACTGTCTGATTTGCGTGCAAAAGTGGATATGAGTAATAAACAATGGGACACAAGTCTAAAAACACTCACCAAGAACAACTTATTGAAGGTGTCTAAAGAAGACGATTTATTATATGTACGGTTGATTTAATTTAGTTAATGCCATGAAAACGAAGGAGGAAATTGTTCAAAATTGGTTGCCTCGTTACACGGGTAAACAGCTAGGAGATTTTGGAAAGTATATTTTACTGACCAATTTTTCAGGATATGTGAATTTATTCGCCGTTTGGAACGAGGTAGAAGTGGAAGGCACTGATCGTCCAATGCAATCCGCGACAAAAGACGGTATTACGATTATCAATTTCAGCATGGGAAGCGCTATGGCAGCAACGATTGTAGATCTTTTATCTGCAATTGAACCGAAAGCTGTTTTGTTTTTGGGGAAATGCGGTGGATTGAAAAAAAAGAGTCAGGTAGGCGATTTAATTCTTCCCATTGCAGCAATTCGCGGTGAGGGAACCTCGAATGATTATTTCCCTCCAGAAGTGCCCGCTTTGCCTTCCTTTAATTTACAAAAAGCAATTTCTTATACCATTCGCTTGAGCGGAAGAGATTATTGGTCCGGAACGGTATACACTACGAATCGTCGTGTATGGGAACACGACGAAAAATTCAAAGAATACCTCAAATCGATACGAGCAATGGCAATCGATATGGAAACTGCAACGATTTTTAGTGTAGGATTTTTCAATGAAATTCCAGTTGGGGCTTTGCTTTTAGTAAGTGACCAACCCATGACCCCCGAAGGAGTAAAAACAGAAACGAGTGATCAAAAAGTAACCTCTGAATTTGTCAATGACCACATACGCATTGGTATTGATTCATTAAAGGAACTTCAGAATACGGGGATTTCCGTTAAACATTTAAAATACTGAGTAGAAATTGGTCATAAATAAGAAAGGCGCCACATTGTGACGCCTTTCTGTTGTAGTAGGCATAATATAATTATGCACTGGTAGATTCTGAAAGTAATTCTTCTTCAGAACCTTTGTTTTTTCTAAAAGTTAATTTGTCTTTAATTCTATCTACAATGTAATACATCATAGGCACAACAATGATTGTAAGGAACATGGAGCTTGTTAATCCTCCAATTAATATCCATGCCAACCCGTTTTTCCATTCAGCACCAGAACCTTTAGCCAAAGCAATAGGAATCATACCAATTACCATGGCAATTGTGGTCATTAAAATTGGGCGCATTCGTTCTCTAACAGATTCAAGTAGTGCGTCGTAAGTGCTTTTTCCTTGTGTTTTCAGATGATTGGTGAAATCGACAATTAATATTGCATTTTTAGCTACTAACCCAAGTAACATTAGCATACCCAGCATAGTGAATATTCCTATACTTGATGCCGTTAAATTTAAGGCTAAAAAAGCACCTATTAATGACACAAGAATCGAGAAAAGAACGACGAAAGGATATATGAAATTATCATACAGGGCAACCATGATGAGGTAAACAAGAATTAATCCAATACCCATTGCTGTACCCAATGCTCCCATGGATTCTTTTTGTCTTTTAACCTCACCTCCCCACAACATACGTATGTTCTTATCCAATGGATTTTTTTCTAGGTATTTCTCAATTTCTGTAGCAACTGTACCTGAAGCTGTACCTAAAACATAACAACGTATAGTCGTATTAGAAATTCTATTTTTTCGTTCCAAGGATCCATTGCCATTATCAACGGTAATTTTTGCGAAATCAGCCAATCGGATTTGTTTTCCATCGTTCGTACTAAATAACATTTCTTCAATATCTTTAGCACTTTTTCGATCGAATTTATCCATCATAATTTGAATATCGTATTCTTCTCCTTTGTCATCAAATTGAGCATCATCATTTCCGGTTAGTGCATTTTGTAATTGCATTCCAACAGTAACAATTGGCAAACCTAAAGCCCCCATTTTTTCCCTGTCGAGTTCTACACGCACCTCCGGCGTTACATCATCTGTGGAAATGGTTGGGTCTTTAGAGCCTTTCATAGCTTGAATTGCATTTTTTAACCTTCGCGCTTCTTTTAGCAATAAATCATTATCATCTGAGGATAAGAAAATTTCTATTGGTGCTTCCTCAGATTCAACCATGCCCATATTCAATGCTTTTACCTCGATTCCTGGATATTTAGCTTCAATTTTTTTTCGTATTTCACTCATGTAAATGGCTGTTGGGAATGTGTTTTGCATTCCTTCCTTCATTTTAACTGTAATTTCAGATTTGTTTTCTGCACCAAATGCTGCTGCGCCCATCCCTGAACTTGGACCACCAACATTGGAGAAAACCACATCTACCACATCTTTTTGCGCTAAGATTAATTGTTCAATTTCTAAAGTAGTTGCATTATTCTCTTCAAATGTAGTACTCTTGTCGTACTTCAATTTCACCATGAATTTTCCTTGATCGCCTTGCGCAACAAATTCTTGACCAACGATTCCTAATCCCATACTTGCCATACTAGCCACAAATAATGCAAGAATACCTACCCCCATGATTATCTTGTGGCGCAGTGACCAGGCTACTAAACTTACATATGAATCAGTAAAAATGGTTACCCTTCTTTCAAACCATAGCAGAATTGCATGTAAGGGATTCCTTGGATTTAGTTTGACGTCTTTAGCAAAACGAGAGGCTAACCAAGGTGTTAAGGTAAAGCAAACGAATAAGGACATTAACGTTGAAATAACAACGACAATTGAAAACTGACGTAGGATGTCGGAAATAACGCCATCTATAAAAACAACCGGTGAAAAAACAACAACGTCCACCAACGTAATTGCCAAGGCGGTGAATCCAATTTCATTTCTACCATCTAAAGCTGCTTGTCTCTTGTTTTTTCCCATTTTTAGGTGACGGTAAATGTTCTCCAACACAACTATTGAGTCATCCACCAGAATTCCAATTACCAATGACATCGCCAATAAAGTCATTAAATTCAATGTGTATCCTAGTAAATACATGGCAATAAATGTAGAAATCAAGGAAGCAGGAATGGAAATCAATACAATAAATGCGTTTCTTAAACTATGAAGAAATAATAACATGACTGCTGCTACTAATAAGACGGCAAGTTCCAAATCGTGTATTACTGCATTTACCGAGCTTATTGTTGGAATTGAAGTATCTGTTGCAACGGTGAATTTAACTCCTTCTTTTTTGTATTTTTCCTCGATTTGTTTAAACCGTTCTTTAGTAGCATTGGACATATCCACGGCATTGGCATCGCTTTGTTTCATAACCCGTAAACCAACTCCATTTTCACCATTGTAGCGACTTATGGCGATTTGATCCTCTTTAGAATCAGCAATAGTAGCGACATCTTTAAGTCTAACAATTGAGTTATTACTGGCAATGATAATATGATCCCCCAATTCCTTAACAGACTTGAATTTTCCAGACAAACGAACGGTCATTTGTTCACTTTCGTTTTTTACTTTACCTGTTGGGAAATCAACATTTGCAGCTGCGATCGATTGGTTGATATTTCCTAATGTTAGTCCATATGCTTTAAGTTTTTCTGCATCTATGTCCACTTTAAATTCCCTTCGCTCTCCGCCGATAACTTGCACTTCTGCAACACCTTTGGTTTGTTTTATGGAGGGCAAAAGTTGATTGTCCATTAATTGCATGAAATCTCTATCCGTCATGTTCGGCGCAATTGCACTCACTTGAAGAACAGGCGCCGCATTTGGTTCAATTTTAGCCAGAATTGGTTTTTTAGCCCCTTCTGGCAGCTTATTTTGAACAGTATTAATTTTTCGTTGTGCATCCTGTAACGCTTCATCCATATCGGCGGAAGGCTTAAATTCTAGGAGTACAACGGAGGCATTATCCAACGAAAAGGAGGTAACCTCAGAAATATTCTCCAATCCACTCAAGGCATCTTCCAACTGCTTTGAAACTTGATTTTCAACTGTAGCTGGCGATGCACCCGGATAGGTTGTTGTAACCGTTAAAATGGGAGGTGAGAAATCTGGAAGCAACTCATAACTAAGCTGATTGTAACTAATCAACCCTCCACCAATAAGTATTGTAAAAATTACAATAATAAAAGAGGGGCGTTTTATCGATAATTCGGTAATTGTCATTTTAGTAACTCTTATTTCAGTTTAACGTTCGAATTATTTTTCAAATTGACTTGTCCTTTGATTACAACTTTATCATCTTCAGTAACTCCAGAAACAATTTCCATAAAATCACTATCGGATGTTCCAGCGTTGAATCCGGTCAACAAGGCTTTTCCATTTTTCACCACATATACTTGTGGGTTTTTGGTTGAACCAACTAAAGTTTTACGCGGTATTGAAAGCGCATTATGAATAGTTCCATTTGCTAATATTGCCGTTCCAAACATTCCAGATCGTAACTCGTTGGATTTATTGACAACTTCAATTTGAACTTTTACATTGTGTGTTTTATCTGCTTGAACTGATATTGTTTTAATCGTTCCTTGAAGCGTTTGGTCAACAAGAACATCTGTAGTTACTTCCACTTTTTGACCTAACTTGAATTTATTAATATCCCTTTCAGGTATGTTAACTGCTAATTTTAATATGGAAATATCAGTAACTTCTAATACAGGCATGCCAATTCCAATAACGGATCCAAGATCAACCATTTTTTTAGTTACCACTCCATTAAATGGAGACAAAATGGTACAGCCCTTAATTTGTTTTAGCACTTGTGCTTTTTGAATCTCCAAGCCACGGATGGCTAATTCTATTTTCTCCAATTGAATATCTGGTGCCGCATTTTGTTCTGCTAGGATTCTGTATCGAGCCTCATCTTTTCGCTGACCATCCAAGTTTACTTCTATTGTTTGAAGTTGTAAACGCAACATTTCGTCATCTAATTTAGCAATTACACTGCCTTTTTTGATAGCATCTCCTTCGTCGAAACTGATACTAAGAACTTTTCCTTGACCTTCCGAACTAATCGTTGCTTGTTTGTTTGGCTCGAATGTTCCCAAGTATGAAAATTGACTATCAAAGGTATGATACAAAGGTTTTGTTGTTTCCACTAGCACCGCAGCATTCACATCATGAATGTAGATTTTTGCAGCTACTTCTTTTTTGTTGCTAAATAGTTTGAAAATCGTCGCAATGATTAATGCAATTGCGATTAGACTAACAATTATTACTCTTTTGTTCATTGTATTTTGTGTTTATTTGATATTTCCGATTGATTTTAAATAGTGAATTTCAGCTTGACGCAATTTGACATACGTGCCCACAACATTCGTTTGTGCCTGTTGCACGGCATTGTCTGCTTGAATTAGATCATTCGTACTGATGGTTCCTTGCTTATATTGATTTTCTGTTTGCGTGTAAATTTTTTCAGCAATTTCTAATTGTTCCTTATTCAATTTCAACGAATTTGTTTGATTTTCAATTTCTCTTTTTGCATTTAGTGTTGCAAGATCGAGTTGTTGTCTTACCATCATTTCCTGATTGTCTAGTTTTTCTCGATTTAAGACATTCATTTTATGTTTGTATACTTTTTCAAGCCCATCAAATAAGGTCCAGTCCAAGCGCAATCCAATAAAAGCAGACTCAATTCCTGTCCGGAAATTATCGGCTGGCTTTAGATTGTAGGTATAGTTATAGGCCGCATAAAAAGAGAGATTGGGAAAATAGGCCATTTTATTCCCTTTTCGTTCTTCGAGATTCATTTCTTTCTGCGCGTTCAATAAATCTAATTGTGGCCGATAAACAGAGGTTGTATCAATTAAAATGGTTTTCTCTATCAATTGATCAGATAATAACGTGATTGTGTTTTTGGTGGGAATGCCTGTTAAAATGCGCAAGGCATCTTCAATTTGAACGGTGGTAGAAGCCAGATTTTGAAGAGAATTTTCTAACGTAAGTCGATTCATTTTCAATTTGTCCAATTCGATTGGAGTAATTAAGCCTTGCTTCAACATATTGGTCATATTGGCCACCAATTTCTCTAAATTCAGCAGATTTTTCTCAATGTAATCTTTCTGTTTATTAATTGCTTGTAAATTGAAATACGCATTTGCAACTTGGTATTTCACCTCGTCTTGTGTCATTTTCAATTGGACATCTACGATTTTTTTGTTGATGTCTAGTGCTGCCAACCCATAATTTAATTGCGAGTTATATATAATTTGAGTCAATTGAACTGTATTGCCTAGGTTGTATGGAACCCCAAATTTAACGGTGGAATACGTTCCTGGTGCCCCCCCAAAAAATGCTGCTGGCACTACTTGTCCTGGAATGATTGCATTATACTTGTAATCACCTGCTGCAGTAACTTTTGGCAATCGAGAAGCCAGATAAGCGTTCTTTTGTTTGTTGTTGATTTCAATATCTAATCTAGCATTTCTTATGGACGAGTTTGCTGTATCCGCCATCTTTAGTAATTGTTCTAAATTATAGTTTTGGCCAACGACTGAATGACCCAATAGGAAAAGGGTTCCGAATGTCAATCCAAGGATTAACATGTTTTTTCTTTTATTCATTTGTTGATTTTTTTGGAAATAGGTAATTTAAAATCATTGACTTAATGATTTCTTTGTGTTTGATGATTTGCATGTCGTATTGTGCATCTGTCATTCCATGCAATTGTTGGGTTAATAAGCGCGCCATAAACGGATGTTGACAATTTGCCATAATAATCATTGTGAGGCTCACCATGTCCACTTGTCGCATTTCACCACTCATTTGAGCATTTGCCGCTTCAACAAAAACACCTGTTTGAGCGAAATTATTTAAGGTTTCATGAATTTGTAATTCAGCGTCTTTATTTCGAGCCATTTCATTCAGCACAAAAGTTGGAATCTCAGGGTGTTTAGTGAGGAATTCATATTCTCGGTCAATTAATAAGCTAACTTTTTCTTTTAAGCTTAATTCCGTTGAAAAAACTTCCATCATACTCAACATAAAATCATGCATCACTGTTTGATAGATGATCAAGAAAAGTTGGTTTTTAGAACGGAAATAGTAATTAACCAATGCCACATTCATCCCTGCTTCTTTCGCTATTTCACGGGAGGTACAGCCAGAGAACCCTTTGCTAAGAAAAACGCTTTTCGCAGCCTCTTTAATTTTTTCCTCAGTTGTTGATGCCTTAAACATAAATTAATATCGTTGCAAAAGTAAACAAAGATTTTAAACGCTTGTTTAAAACAAATCGTTAAAATTTGAAAAATTTTGGGTTTCCGGTTGATTTTACAAATACTTTAAAATAAAACCGAAGTTAATTTATGATCCTTGATAGTTGATTTTCAACTTGTTCAATCACCGTATGATGGTCAAATTTCTCGGTACTTTGAAAGAGTTCATTGTTCGACCATTTTTTTTCTTTTCTATAGCAATTTGTGATTGCTTCTGCCAAAGATTCGGCATTTCCAGGGTCAAATAAATAGCCCAACTGTCCATTTTCCAGCAATTCAATAGTTCCTCCTGCATTACTACCAATCACCGGAGTATTACTTACCAGTGATTCTAGCGTTACCATACCAACGGTTTCTGATTTACTGGCCATCACAAACACATCAATTGCTTTGTAAAATGTGGCAATATCCTTTCTGAAAGGTCGAATAAAAATGCGTTCTTGAAGTCTGTTTGTTTTTATGAATTGATCAATTTCTAAATTATACGCTTCTCCTTCATTATGAGTTGGGTCACCTAGAAATAAGATCGAGATTTCGTTGTTTTTTAATTTACTGATAGCTTGTAACAAAAGCAATTGACCTTTTTGCGGATCAAATCTTCCTGCTAGTCCAATGATTAATTGATTTTGGGGCAACAATAACGTATTTCGAGCTTCCTCTTTAGAAAGACTTTCAATAAATGGCGAACGATCTAATCCACTTGGAATTACAATAATTCGATTTCTAGGCATGAAGGTTTTTTGCTCTACCTGTTCCTTCAACCAGTTAAGCGGGCAGGACCAAGTGTCCAACAATCGAAATCGAATAGTATGTAGGATATTCTTTTTGGAAACACCTAGTTGCATTTCCAGGAAATAATGTACTTTGAACGAGTATTTACTCCAAAACTTGGCCGCAACCGATACACTCATGTCTTTCACATCGCGTAAAATGAGGTGCTCAATTTTATTTTTTGACAAGTGTTCTCTGAGTTGTCGTGCTGCCTTAAAGTCGTAGTATTTTCTATGCTTTTCAATTTTCTGAAATGGAATGTGGTGTTCTTCACAAAACTTCTGAAATGAACTATTTTCTCGTCCTAATGCTAAAACGAAATGTCCTTTTTGAAGCATCCACAGCGCATTTTTGGCTTGGTTCATTTCTAAACCTCCCCAACTTTCTGTTCCGCAGATGTAAGCTATTCGCATTGTTTAAAGATAAGTAATCCAATGATATTTGCTAGACTGATTTATATCGATAATTACTGTATCGCTCAGATGTATTTCATTTTCGTTTCGTTAAATACTTTTACGTTGGTTTTGGTTAAGCGTTTTTTGGAATATTTTTCTTCTTTCAGCTCGTAATATCCAGCTTCTGACTTTTTAAAAGAAATGCGGGTTTCTTTATCTTCCGTTCCGCCAGCTCCTTCATCATTTGTTGATTTTTGTGCGGCGTAAATTACTTTTAATGAATTTTCGACTACTCCAACCACAACGCGTTGTTCTTCCATATTTCCTTGACCCATATAACCGCCAGATACTGTAGCGCAGATGTTTTTAGAGCCAAACTGTTCAAATCTTTCCAATTCAC
>CAMAQX010000085.1 GCA_945860455.1 Lishizhenia tianjinensis | reverse complement strand
GTATACCAATAGGGCAGCTGAGATGTGGTACACGATGGCTAAGAAGATCGAAGCGGCTGAGATCATACTGCCAAACGTTTTTTTTTCGATTTCATTCTAAAATAATACGAAAATTGATTAATTTTGTTCAATATGATTGGGCGAATTATAAAGCAAAATATTATTACTAAACTTTTCAAAGGAAAAGCAATTATTCTTTTAGGTCCGCGTCAAGTGGGCAAAACAACCTTGCTTAAAGAAATATTCAATGAAAGAAATGATGCACTTTGGCTCAATGCCGATGAACCCGATATTCAAGCTTTATTTGAAAATGCAACATCAACTCGCTTCAAGAATTACTTTGGTAATCATAAAATCATCGTTATTGATGAAGCTCAAACAATTACAGACATCGGAATTAAGCTAAAAATCATTATTGATTCATTGCCAGAACTTCAAGTTATCGCAACAGGTTCTTCAGCTTTTGAAATAAAAAATAAAACCAATGAGCCACTAACTGGTCGTAAATGGCAATTTCAGCTCTTTCCTTTTTCGTTTTCAGAACTCGCAAATCACCATGGTTTAATAGAGGAAAAACGGATGATTCCTGTACGCTTACTTTACGGAGCATACCCTGAAATAACCTTACATCAAGGTGAAGAAAAAGAACGATTGAAATTATTATCAGAAAGCTATTTATACAAGGATATTTTGATGTTTGAAGGTTTAAAAATGCCGGAAAAACTGGTTCATTTACTACAGTTATTAGCATTTAGAATTGGAACTGAAATCAATTACAACAACTTATCTAAAGAACTTAAAATTGATAATGCAACCGTTGAGAAATATATTAAATTGTTAGAGGACAGTTTTATTATCTTTCGGTTAAAGGCATTAAGTCGCAATCATGCCAAAGAATTAAAAAAGGGTCGTAAAATCTATTTTATAGATAATGGAATTGTCAATGTGCTATTGGGAAATTTCAATCTCCCTGAAAATCGAGCCGACGTTGGTGCATTGTGGGAAAATTACGTTATAAGTGAAATTTACAAGAAATACCACTACGAAAATCGTTGGGCCAATTTCTATTTTTGGAGAACACAAGATCAACAAGAAATTGATTTAGTGATAGAGGAAAATCAAGTTTTTCATGCCTTTGAAATCAAATGGAATCAAAATGCAAAAGCTCGTTTGAGTAAAACGTTTTCAAGAAATTATGAAAATCATCAATTCAATGTAATAAACCCATCTAATGTGGAAGAATTTTTATTGTAAAAAATTCGATTTCCCCTTTCGGCATGTATCACTGCAATACTTCACCTCATCCCAGTTCTTCTCCCACTTTTTACGCCAGCTAAACTCCCTTCGACAAGCTTTACATTCTTTTGAAGAAAGGTAAGATTTATTTCCTTTGTGACTCATACCTTCACTGAAGACATTCCGCCATCGAGATGCAGTATTTGTCCCGTCATCCATGCAGAAGAATCACTCAATAAATAAACAATCGACTTCGCTAAAACGGCTACGGAACCCACTTTTTTCAGAGGATGTCGTTGTGCTACCGCATCAATCTTTTCAGGAGAGCTCAAGAACTTTTCAGCCATTTTAGTATGCGTCAATGAAGGAGCGATACAATTCACTCTAATTTTTGGAGCAAATTCCGCCGCTAGGGCTCTCGTTAATCCTTCAACAGCTCCTTTAGCCATGGAAACTGCACTATGAAAAGGCATTCCCACTTGAACCGCCACAGTACTAAACAATACTACACTTGCACCTTCGTTCATGCGACTTGAATATTTTTGTAAAGAGTTTATAGCACCTAAAACATTTATTTCGAATTCAGCTTGGAAATCAGTAGATTTCAGCGAACGAAAAGGTTTTAGCGTAATACTTCCCGGGAAATAAACCAAACCATCAAACGTAGATTCGATTTCAGGAAATTCATTTAAAACTGGATTTCCTTCAATAAAATCAGGGAAATAAGTATTTTCTGAACGAGAAATTGAAATGACTTTGTCGCCTTGCATTTCCATTAATTTTCGAGCTTCAATAGCCATATCAGAATTGGCTCCAATAAATAAGAATGTTTTCATTCTCTCAAAACAAGCCTAGCAAGAATAATGTTTGCTATTCGGTAAAAGAAAACAAAAAAAAGTAAACAGGATAAAAAAATACAACTATTGTATCATTGGTTACAAAGTAAAAACATAGAAAATCTTAACTTCGTATCATGAGTAATTTTAATCAAATAATCCAATCTAATACTCCAACCCTAGTTGATTTTTACGCAACATGGTGTGGCCCCTGTAAAACGATGCATCCTATTTTAGATAAATTAAAAGAGAGGTACGGAGAAAAAATCAGAATTTTAAAGATTGATGTAGATAAAAACAAAGCGATAGCAGCACAATACAGAGTACAAGGAGTTCCAACCTTTATTCTTTTTAAGTCTGGCGAGAAAATCTGGCGAGAAAGTGGTGCTTTTCCTTTATCCGTTTTAGAAGGAAAAATCAAACCTCATTTTTAGGATTTTCTTTTTTAAATTTTCTTTCTGCAAAATACCACATTGAGCCGCTGTATATTAATCCGGCAATTATGCCTGAAAGAATAAGAGCAATGAAATTAATCTTATTACCATCTTGCCATCTCATAAAAATTTGGATGAGGGTAAAGGGTAAACCAAAAAGTAAAAGTCCTCTAATCAAGAAAAAATTAAGGAACCCTCTTTTTCGAATTGTTTCCCAATTTTCTTGTCTTAGCTTCATTATTTTGAAAATAACTTAAGCGATAAACTCAATTTTTCACGAATTTCCGTGCGATCAATGATATAATCTAAAAAGCCATGTTCTAGAAGAAACTCTGAAGTTTGGAATCCATCTGGTAAATCCCTACCTATCGTTTCTTTTACCACTCGTGGCCCTGCAAATGCGATTAAGGCTCCTGGCTCAGCAATATTAATATCTCCAAGCATTGCAAATGAAGCAGTTACTCCACCTGTTGTGGGGTCAGTCAAATAAGAAATGTAAGGCAATTTATTTTCAGCCAATTGACCTAATTTGCCAGAAACTTTCGCCATTTGCATCAGTGAAAAACCGGCCTCCATCATTCGTGCTCCTCCAGATTTAGAGATAATCATAAATGGAGAATTTAACTTAATCGCTTCATCTATTGCTCGACTAATTTTCTCTCCCATAACAGCCCCCATGGAACCACCAATAAAAGCAAAATCCATTGCTGCAACAACAAAATCATGCCCATCCAATTTCCCTTGAGCAGTACGAACAGCATCTTTTAATCCAGTAGCTTTTTGGGTAGAACTAACACGATCTACATATTTTTTAGTGTCCTGAAATTCTAAGGGATCGCCTGAAGTTAACTTTGGATCTAGTTCTTTGAATTTTTTATCATCAAAGATCAAATTGAAGTAATCACCGGCACTAATTCTTTCATGATGGGAACATCGATCACAAACAAAATTATTCTTGGTGAAGTCATCTGAAGTAAAAAGAGTCTTACAATTTGAGCATTTAACCCACAATCCTTCTGGTGTTTCCTTTTTTTCTTTTGTCGAGGTGGTGATTCCCTCCTTATTTCGTTTGAACCAACTCATTATTTTTAATTTTAATCAGTAACTATTTTGCTAAACTGTTCACATTATTCAAATCAGAAAATGCTTTTTCTAACCGTTTAATAAAGGTCAATTCTGATTCTCTAATCCATTTGCGCGGATCATAGTATTTTTTATTCGGCTGATCTTCTCCTTCAGGATTCCCAATTTGGGTATGTAAATAATCGATTTTAGTAGAAATATAATCCCTTGTTCCCTCAGTATATGCAAATTGCAAATCCGTATCAATATTCATTTTTATGACTCCATAAGAAATAGCTTCTCGTATTTCTTCTAGTGTTGAACCGGAACCACCATGAAAAACAAAATCAATTGGATTGTTACCGAGTTGAAATTTATTCTGAACGAATTCTTGAGAATTCTTCAAAATAATTGGAGTTAGTTTTACATTACCCGGTTTATAAACCCCATGAACATTTCCAAATGCAGCCGCAATCGTAAAACGTGGTGAAATTTTCATTAATTCCTCGTACGCAAAAGCAACTTCTTCCGGTTGAGTATATAATTTAGATGAATCTACGTCTGAATTATCTACTCCATCTTCTTCGCCACCAGTAATCCCCAGTTCTATTTCTAAAGTCATGCCCATTTTAGACATTCTCTCTAAATAATGTTTACATATTTCCAAATTCTCAACCAAAGGCTCCTCTGATAAATCAATCATGTGGGAACTATATAATGACTTCCCTATTAAGGCAAAGTGTTTTTCACTCGCATCCAGTAAACCATCTATCCATGGCAATAAATTCTTTGCACAATGATCTGTATGTAAAATAACAGTAGCGCCATACGCTTCCGCTAAAGCATGAATGTGTTGAGCACCTGCAATCCCTCCTAAAATAGCCGATTGCTCATTCACATTAGACAACCCCTTTCCTGCGTTAAATGATGCTCCTCCATTTGAAAATTGAATTATAACAGGTGAGTTTAACTTTGCGGCAGTTTCCATTACTGCGTTTACTGTACTTGAGCCGGTAACATTGACCGCAGGTAATGCATACCCATGTTTTTTTGCGTGTTGAAAAATGGCTTGAACTTGATCGCCAGTTGCAACTCCAGAATTGATTGACATATGAATCTATTTTGTAGGCAAAGATAATACTTTGAATCATTTCATTACCATAGAATCCATGGATAATTTTGTTTAAATCCATTTAGTAACCTTTCGGTATTTTCGTCTAATTTTAATTCTGTTTCAGACTGATGTGAAAAGCGTTTCCTAATTTGTCTAATTTGATTTATTGTGGATTTTGTTTCATCGGTAAAATAAACTTCTGAAAAACGTCTCCAAACATAGTCAATAGCTTCTTGATTTGGATGCACTCTATCTTCCTTAAAAAATCGATAGTCGCGCAATTCATCCAAAACAATTTCATAAGATGGGAAATAACCTGTATTTCTTTCAGTAATCAATTCAGATACAACCTCGATTAATCGAGCTTTACTTCTCGTGTTTTCGATAACCCCATCTCGGGTATGTCTTACAGGACTTACGGTAAATAAAATTCTTAAATTGGGATTAAAATCGTTTAAAATACCAAGAACTGATCTCCACAAAGACACAATTTCAGTTTGTCCGGCTAACTCTTTTTGAAAAAGATTTCCTGGTTTTTTGTGACAGTTTGCTACAACCATTGTTGACTCTATTTTATAGACAAAAGCAGTCCCAAAAGTCACGACCAAAAACCCTGACTTGGACAAATGATGGCGCAATTGTGCGCGTTTCCGCAAAATTAAATCCATTATTTCTAGGTGCGAATCCCCTACTATTTTGGTCGATGCTTCCCAGGAATAAAAATTATTATCCCTTTCCAAAACCACTATTTCGTTTGATGTATTGATTGCATTTAGCACTTGTTGAGCCAATGAAATTGGATTGAATATTGTACCAAGCGGATTAACTAAAGTATCGAATCCAGACAACTTCGCTTGCAAACCAATTCCATCTGAAAAACAACTGCCTAAAAATGTGAGGGCATCAGTATGATTTATTTTATGCTTAGACGGTGACAGTAATAAAGGTAAAAAAAACTGGTTCACCTAGTTCAAAATTAAATTTCTAGCATTTTCAATTGCTGCAGGTGTAATAATTTCACCACTCATTAATCGTGCAATTTCAGTTACTTTATCCTCACCAGCCAACCATTCGACTTTGGAAATAGTTCGTTCTCCCTTTTGCATTTTTTCAACCTTCGCGTTGTGATTTGCCTTTGCTGCAACTTGAGGCAGGTGTGTAATAGCAAATAACTGTGCTTCATTACTCATTGAACCGAGCAAAGAGGCAATTTTATGTGCCACTTCTCCAGAAACCCCGGTGTCTATTTCATCAAATAAAATTGTCGGTAGCTGACGCTTCTCTGATATCAATTTTTGCAAAGCCAACATTACTCGAGATAATTCACCACCGCTTGCCGCTTTTTCAATTGAAATGGGAGTAATTCCCTTATTTGATGAAAATAACAATTGTATTTCAGTATTACCTGATACAGTCAAATTTTCAGATTGAGTCAATTGAAATAACAACAATGTGTCAGGCATTTTTAAGTCAGTCAATATTGCTTGAATCGCTTTAGAAATCGGTCCAACTGCATTTAATCGATTATTATGAAGAATACCAGCCCGAATAATTAGTTCGTCGTACTCTTGTTCGACCTCTCGATTTAGTTGCGCCAATTCTTCGCGCATCAAATCTGTATCATCCACGAAATTACTTAATTCATTCATCAAAATCTTCAATTCTTCTTGTGACTGCTTTTGATGTTTTGATAACAATCTGTTAAACGCATCTAATTGCCCTGTAAGCTGTATAATTTTATCTGGATTCATTTCCAAATTATCTGCAAAATTTTCAGCTTCCTCGCCAATATCCTTCAATTCAAGAACAATACTAGCTAATCGATCTTTTAACGCATTTAAGTTTGCATTGCTCACATTGTTTTTATCCAATACAGATTTTAATGAAATTAAATTGGAATAAATACCTGATTCAGCCTGAATAGTTTGGGCTAAATGATAAAAATTAGACTTTAATGATTCACTGTTTTCCAAGGTATGTAACTCATTTTCAATTTGACTAAAATCAAGTTGCCTTAAATTTAGTTCCGCTAATTCATTCAATTGAAACTGGTTATAATCAAGCCATTTTAGTCTTTCTTCGTGTTTTTCCTGCTGAACTAATTGCAATTGCTGCTTACTTTTCCATTGGTGAAATAGTCCCAAATACGCTATTTTATCATTTTTTATACCAGCTAAACAATCCAGCATATCTAATTGATAACTTTTATCTTTGAGTTCAAGTGTATTGTATTGAGAATGAATATTAACAAGTTGAGATGTAAGACCTCTCAACACCTGCAAAGAAACGGGAGTATCGTTTATAAAAGCGCGCGATTTCCCTTGAGTATTAATCTCCCTTCTAATCAAAGTACATACATTAAAATCAATGTCTTTTTCTTCAAAAAATGACTGAAAGGTTTCCGCTATTTTAAATTCAGCTTCCACAAAACACTTTGAACTATCAGGACCAATTACAGTAAAATCAGCACGTTCGCCTAAAATCAAATCCAAGGCGCCTAATAAAATTGATTTACCAGAACCTGTTTCACCCGTTATAACGGTAAACCCTTTTTTGAACTCAAGTTCAATGTAATCGATTAAAGCAAAATTAGAAATCCGCAGAAATGCTAACATTATTGTAATATTTCCTCGTACTTGGATGCATTTGAAGGATCAATTTTCTTCATCAAATTCACGATATCCGTTTTATCTTTTTGTTCTGAATCTGATGCAAGCTCCTTAATTTCTATGCGTTTCGCTTGAACAAAATTAATTAAGTTAATCGCATTTGGACGTGATTGTGTCACGGTATTCAATTTAGCTAATGCATCAAACATTTGTTTTCGTGCTGCAACTTTATCTTCGTACAACTTATCTACTCCTTTACGATGATAGAGAAAATTACATTCGCGCAAAGGTTCGAACAATTGATGTAGTAAATTATCAACCAACCAAAATCGATTTTTTTTATTGGTTTCATTGGATTTCCATCCGGAAGCCCCTGAACTTTGAGCTAAGGAAACAATTTGCTGAGCTTCATTGAAATAAGCTGTTCCTCCCTTCAAAGAAAAAGAATCATAGTCCATTCCAATAATGTAGTAAGCATAAAATGCGAGAATTGAAGTCAGGTTATCTCTAAATTGATTTGGCGCATAAACCAATAAGGCATTTCGCGAAAAACTAAATGTGATATTTTCATCCAAGAAATTCAACAATGTTGTGTTATAGGTTGAATTGAAAGCTGGACGAGTTGATTGAACTTGTAATGATCCAGAATAAGAACCAGTTGAAGGTTTTTCCTTAATTTGCAATTGAAGTACGCAATTGATTCGTTCCTCTACCTTAAACTTATCTTTTGTCCATTGCGTATTATTCATCATATCCGTTATGGTCTGTTTTAATTGTGCAATAATGTCTTGATCAACAGTTGTTAATTCTAGCTTGGCATCAGCGACAATCGTTACTTGACAATTTAATTCCTGCGCATGAAAATGCGTAGTAACAAAATACGCGATAAATACGAGGATAAGTTTCTTTTTCATTAGCTAATCATTTCTTCTATATGCAAAACGATTTCTTCCGCAATTTCGTACTTTGACTTTAGAGAAAATTCCGTTTTGTTTTTTCTTTTATCTAAGATAGTTACTTTATTTGTATCCGAAGCAAACCCAGCTCCCTTATCTTGCAAAGAATTTAAAACAATGCAATCCAAATTTTTATTTTCCAATTTCAAGGAAGCGTTTTCCAATTCATTTGAAGTCTCTAGCGCAAAACCAACCAAGAATTGAGCATCCGTTTTTACTTCTCCCGCCCATTTCAAAATATCTGGATTCTTGATTAATTCCAGTGACAATTCATTGGATTTCTTTTTTATTTTATCTATTGACAAATGCTTCGGTCGATAATCAGCTACAGCAGCAGAAAAAACACCAAAATCTTGTTCCTTCCAATAATTTTTAACCTCGTTAAACATATCATCTGCTGAGACAACATGAATCAAATCAAGATTCTTATGCGCCAATGTTAGGTTAGTTGGTCCAGCAATCAATTTTACCAGAGCTCCCCTTTTCAGAAACACTTCCGCCAATGCGAACCCCATTTTTCCACTCGAGTGATTTCCTATAAAACGAACTGGGTCTAAAGATTCATAGGTCGGTCCAGCAGTTATTAAAACTTGTTTTCCTGCAAAATAATTTTTAGATTCAGAAAAAAGTAATTCATTAACATCATTAAAAATCTTTTCAGGTTCAGCCATTCGACCTGGGCCTACGAGTCCACTCGCCAATTCTCCAAATTCTGCCGGAATAACGAGTACTCCATCATTTTGAATCAATTCTAAATTCCGAAAAACAGTTTGATGTTGATACATGTCTAAGTCCATTGCTGGAGCAACAATTGTGGTTCCTTTCATGGAAAAATACACCGACATTAATAGGTTATCACAAATTCCATTAGCCATTTTCGCCAATGTATTTGCCGTCAGAGGGGCGATAAGGAAACAATCTGCCCATTCAGCTATTGAAACGTGATTATTCCATGTTTTATCATCTGAAATAAGATCTGAAAAAACTGGATTTCCTGATAGTGTTGACAAAACCAAGGGGCTAACAAACTCTTTTGCATCAGGAGTCATAATACAACGTACCTCGAGACCTTGTTTTTTAAGTAAGCGAACTAATAAAGGAATTTTATACGCGGCGATGCCTGCGGTAACACCAATCAATACGCGTTTAGAACGCATTATTTTTCTGACTCTGGGTTTCTAATAAAAAGTTTATCTTCCAATAATTCTTGAGT
>CAMAQX010000084.1 GCA_945860455.1 Lishizhenia tianjinensis | reverse complement strand
ATTCAATAATAACATGACTATTAAGAAATTAAATTCATTTTTCTTGACAAATTTCAACCAATAAACCTTCAGTAGATTTTGGATGAAGAAAAGCGATTAACTTGTTATCTGCACCTGATTTTGGAGATTGATGAATGAGTTCAAACCCTAGTTTTTGTAATCGCAAAATTTCTTGTTCAATATCATCAACTTCAAAAGCGACATGGTGAAATCCCTTGCCTTTTTTCTCCAGAAATTTAGCAATTGGACTTGTTGGGTTTGTTGCTTCGAGCAATTCTATTTTACTTTCTCCCACGCGAATAAATGCTGTTTTTACAAATTCGGACTCAACTATTTCCGTTTTATAAGAAGTTTCTCCAATAAGTGCTTCATAAACCGCGAGTGATTTTTCGATGTTTTCTACTGCAATTCCCAAATGTTCAATTTTCAGAAACATACTAGTTTTTTATAAATTTTTCGGTCACATTATCGAAATTCAAATAATATAACCCATTTAGTAATTTTCTACAATCGATTTTCGCTCCTTTTCCACTTTTTAATATGTTACCATAGGCATCGAACACCTCGTAATAGGTTTCAACCTCCACTCCATTGTATTTCATTGTAATAAAATCTTTGACTTTCGTTGGGCTTTTAGTGACTTTTCCAATGGAAGAGATAAAATAAACTGATTTGGAAGAACGTTTGGTTAATGTATTATCAATTTGTGAAACGCGCACCTCATTTTTTCCTGAGTGGGGTGTCAATTTAAAGGAATAGGAATTCAAACTAACATCTCCTTCACCTTGTGTTTCACCGACTATTACCCATTTATCCCACTTATACTGTTCGATAATGTAATTCAATTTACCTAGTTCCCCAGTCGTTGTCCAACTCAAGTCACCACCATTTGTGGCAGAAATAGTTTTTACTACAAATGTGCTTTTTGGCAATAACACTTCCGGATTTAAAATTTTCGGGACACAATCATCTCCATGGTGAATGACCAAAAAAACGGGTTCACCAATTGTCATTTTAAGGGCTGTTAAATTTATGGTAACCGAAGTTGAGTTTAAGGAAACAGGCATTATGTCTCCGTTTACGTAGATTTTAGTGATACAAAATCCAAATCCACTTCCATCATTCGGATTTGAAATAAACACATTTTTTCCTTGGAATTTACCTTCAATGGATAATTTTCCAGCGACAACGTTCGAAGATTGTATCAAGAGTAAACAAAAAAGAAATAATCGAATCAAAAACATCTTAATTATATTAATTAGTTCCAAAAATCCCACGTAATACCGAGTCGAATTTGCATGGGAGGAATTGGATATCCTTTCACGGTTTGAATCATGTGGTTATTCCAAAAATAACCAATATTTTCGGCTCTTGCAAAAAAGCGAAATCCCTTCACTTCAAAACCCGTATAGAATGCAAGATCAAAAAAACCGGGTTGTTTGTTCGTCAATTGATTAACCAGAAAAACATCCAAAACAGGAAGCATACTCATTCTTCGATAGTTTCCAATCCATTGAGGCTCTATGCCTATGAAAGAATTCAATTTTTTATTTTTAAAAACGCCCCCCTTTAATCCAATTCTAGCTTTCAGCATATGTGTCGGATACAACATTAAATTTGTGGGCTGTATCAACAACGAATAAACAGGAGTAAATGTAAATCCTTTCCAATTGAAATCGATGGTACAATCCAATTTAATTAACTGAATCAAGGAATAAAGGTCATTTCTCCAAATTTGCCCATCAAAAAAATACGGGTTTTTGAAAAGAAGATAATCAGCCTTGAATCCAAGCGTTTGTTTACCGACACGATATTTTGTAGAAAATCCAATCGTGTTTTTAAATTGAAGCTGGTATTGTTGTAATTGATAATCTAAGTTATTGGCTGAATAATGTCTTTGGATTAGCTCTGGCAAGGTGTTTTCAATAGACCAATTTGCCCCAAAAGTCCAACGAGCCACATCCAATTTAGCATTTATCTTGTTACTCCAACTAGAAGATTTACCAAGAATAAAGTAATCAAAAACTTGATGGAAGGCAATCGATTTTGATTTGAATCCAATGGCTTCCACAAAACTAATTTCCAAGGTATCTCGATAGATTTGGTTATTTCGGAAATTCCAAAAACGTTGATTGACGCGAACATTGGCATTCCAATTTCCCCTATTCCAATAAGTACCCAATTCATTTTCTACTGTAGTAATTTGGAGGTGATCCCTCGTATCCGTGCTATCAAAATTAATCATTGAATACATTGACGTCAAATTCCCTGTTTCGGTATAAACACGATTTTGCGAAAGGAATGCATTTGAAAAATACAAGCCAAAATCCTGAAGAGAATCTATTTTTAAAGCTAGTTTATTCAGCAAGCGGATTTCCACCTCTTTATTAACTGACTTGGCATCCGATTTTAGCACAGGAATTAAGTCAAGACTAAAGTCTAATGGCAGAGAATCGTTTGTAATTCCACCGTTCCATTCAAGTGTACGGTTATTGAATTGGGCAGAAAACAGACTATGTACCTTTTTCGTTTTTTTACTTATTCGAAGTAATACATCTCGGTCCTGATACCCACTGTTTCGGAGAATTCCAGCGGATTGATTATTTAAAAAATCTAAATTTAGGACTAATCCTTTTAAAAAAGCTTGTGAATATTGGACTTTGGAAAACTGAAAACCGGAGGATCCAAAAGCATAAGCGAAAGAAACATGAGGTAATGAGGTATATCTCATTGGGCCAATGTGGTTTAAATTGGTTATTGGCCGAGCCCCTGAATTAGCGAATTGAAAAGGAGAAAATAAAAAAGGTGAATTGGAAGCATAACTGAAAGAACTCATTGCGAATGGCGGAAGCAAATCCACTTTATTTAATTCACCAGAGCCTTTAAAACCTGCTTTGAGCGTATCCCAATTAGAATAAAGATCAAGAACCGATTGTGACTTGTAAAATTGAGCAAAAAAAAAGATAAATACTACCGTTGAGAAACTTCTCACATGAACTTTTTTCTTTCTAAATCTGCTGACAACTACGTTCATAAAACAAACATAACAAAAAAAGGGGCTCGAAAGCCCCTATACTTTATGAATAACGAAGATTAAAGTCCGTTAATATGTACCTGAAGACCAGATTTAAGGTTTCCAGCTTTGTTTTTATGGATAATATTTTTCTTAGCTAATTTATCTAACATACCTGCAACGGTAGTAAATAATGTTTCAGCTTCTTTTTTATCTTTCAAACTTCTTAATTTACGAACAGCGTTACGTGCTGATTTGTGCTGATATTTATTAATCAGTCTTTTAGCTTCATTCGAACGAATTCTTTTAAGAGCGGATTTATGGTTTGCCATTTTTAAAAAATTGTATTTAACATTTCTACAGTAGCCCATAGGAGAATCGAACTCCTGTTACCAGGATGAAAACCTGGCGTCCTAACCACTAGACGAATGGGCCAAAAAAAACTTGGTAGCCCATAGGAGAATCGAACTCCTGTTACCAGGATGAAAACCTGGCGTCCTAACCACTAGACGAATGGGCCAACTATAATATCCCAAAAATTTGGGATTGCAAATATACGGGTTTTTTCTATTCTCGCAAATACTGAACGCTAATTTTTCGAAAAAAACTACTAATCTTGTAAATTGTCAATATCTTCCAATTGCCTTTTAAACCCTAATCTTTTACCTGTTTGTAATTTAAGGCTATCACTAATCTCTTGAACTTGAGCAATGGTTATTTCTTCGAGGAACTCATAAGGAGGAATGTATAGGTCGAATTGTAAAGCAAAAGCAAAGGATAATTGCACGATTAATTTCATGTAATTATCATTCATTATTGTGTTTTCAGGATCCTGAAACAATACACCTAACTGACCGTTTCCTTCCACCATAAAATGGTCTTCATGATTTAATAGTATGCGAGCAATTAAATTCCCTTTATCATAATATCGATTTCTTAAATAGGATTCAGCTAAAAAATTATACACATGAATAACGGCAAAATAGCCATTGTCTTCATTGCTTGAAAAGTATTTAGTCCCCCAAAGTGGATTTGTTCCGGGCAATTTAAAAATATTGGTGTGTAAATGGAAAACTAACATATCACTACCCACAAATACGATAATCTCAAATTTCCCCCGGTCTTCGTAGCTTAGTCGAATACGTTGGTCCGTTATTGAAGGCCGAAGAGCATCTAATTCTGCTTTAATGTATCCCTTGAATTTCTCAAACATTTTTTCTGAATCATCAGCAACATCTTGTTTTAATGATGACTTACTTGCTAGTAAATTCAGTATAATTTGACGATTTTTATCCAAAGAATCATTGGGAGTCTCAATCGTTTTTTTTTTCTTAGCCATAATGAGTTAATTGGTTAAATTGATCTCGATATAATCAATTAAGCTGTGGATAATTTTTATATGAATTTCTTGGGCTCGATCGGCGTATTGACTATGCGGAGAACGAATTTCTATGTCGCACATCGAAGCCATACATCCACCGTCTTTCCCAGTTAAACCAATAATTTTCATGCCTTTTTGTTTAGCCGTTTCAATTGCCTTAATGACATTTTCAGAATTTCCGGAAGTTGAAATAGCCAAAAGAACATCTCCCGGTTTACCGAATGCTTCAACAAACCGAGAAAATACATGTAAATAGCCAAAATCATTTGAAACACATGAAAGATAACTTGAGTCTGAAATTGCTATTGCAGGCAGAGCGCTACGATTTTCTCGGTATCTGCCCGTTAATTCTTCAGCAAAATGCATCGCATCGCACATTGAACCCCCATTTCCACAACTAATAATTTTACCTCCATTTTTTATTGAATCCACAAGTATTTTACCTGCAGATTCAATTTTTAAGAAATTAGACTGCTGATTAAATTCCTGAAGCACTTTGGCCGCTTCCTGAAAATGCTTTTCAATTGAGTTAACGGACATAACGCTGAGATCAATTAATGTTGATGACCATGCTCACCATGAACGTGACCATGATCTAATTCTTCCTGAGTAGCTTCACGAACATCCAATACTTCGACAGAAAAATGCAGGTCAGTACCAGCAAGTGGATGGTTAAAATCCATTTTTATATTTTCGTCGTCTATTTCTAAGATTTTACCTCGTAAATGATTACCTTCATTATCTGACATAGGAACCATTGCTCCTATAAAGAAAAATTCTGAATCCACTTTACCATCTTCACCATGGAAAATATTTGCTGGAATCATCGCAATTTGTTCATCCTCGAATGTTCCGTATGCATTTTCTGCTTTAATAGAAAACTCTACCTTATCGCCTTTTGATTTACCCGCCATTTGTTCCTCAAATTCAGGAATCATTGCTTGAACTCCGTATAAAAAAACCAAGGGGTTTTCTGTGGTTGTTTCTTCAATTTTTTCGCCTGTTGCGTGATTTTTCAGTGTGTAGTTCAATGATACTACACTGTTTTCAGTAATATTCATACACTAATTTTAGTTTCGACAAAACTACGTAAATAAATTTTGCCGCAAGGTATGATTCAAATAAAAGACTTTATAGGAAACTTAGATTTTAATAATCAAAAATTCAGTTCTTCTATTTTCCTGATGTTGTTCTTCCGTACACGTTGATTTAACTGATCCCTCGCATGGACAGTCGCTTTTAAGCTTAGATTCACCAAAACCTTTTCCATAAATACGGTCAGGATTTGTAATTTTTTTCTTGATATACTCTGCCGATGCTTTAGCACGATTGTCAGACAAAGTAGCATTCTGTTGTATTGTGCCACGGCAATCTGTATGCGATCCGAGTTCAATAACCATTGTTGGATATTCATTCATCACTTTCACTATTTTATCGAGCTCAATGGACGCATCAGAACGAATTGTGAATTTATTTCGATCAAAATAAATTGGTTTAACATCAATTAACTTTGCTAAGTCAAGACCTACTTCAACTTTTGTGAGCGAAACATCCAATTTCTCATTCATATTGATAACACCGGGAGTTGTAACCAATTTTGAGAAATCAGCAGTTTTTGTTAAATATCCATCCTTTTTAAGTGTTAACGAATAATTCAACGTTTGATTCATTTGAACATTTTCCAACACTTTATCAAAATCTCCAGAATTTGCGGTAATACCATCAAATACAACTTTCCCTGATGATTTGTCAACGATTGTTACTTTAACCTCAGAAAGAGCTTGTTTTGTTTTGTTATCTGTAATCAAACCATACAACGAAAAACCTTCATTTTTATCCAATTTAACTTGTGCTTGGATAGATGAAGTTGTTAAATTTTTAGTTGTTATGTTCGCTAAATTCTCTTTGTAATCATCTTTACTAGCTGAAATCACATACTCTTTATTGGGCTCTATTTCAAATGTATATTGCCCTTTTTCATCAACTACTGCTTTCTGCAAAACTTTTCCCGCTTCATCTTTCAAGTAAACAATAGATCTTGGAAGTGATGAGCCAGTTTTGTTATCCGCAACAGATACAACTAACTTAACTTTGAATATAAAGGGCTTTACCATGTTGAAAGAATAGACGTCATCATCGCCTTTACCATCTGCACGATTGGAAGAGAAATATCCCGATTTTCCATCTTGGTTGAAAGTAATTGCAAAATCATCATTCTGACTATTTAATGGTTTACCAACATTGGTTAAATTATCGAAACTTACCCCATTTTCGTTCATAGTCATCACAAAAACATCCAAACCACCTAAACCAACATGTCCATTTGATGAAAAGAAAAACAAACCATCAGGACCTATCCAAGGAAACATTTCTTGTCCCTCTGTGTTAATGTCTTTCCCTAAATTGATGGGTGTACCCACTGTTCCGTCCGTATTTATCGAAGCTCTGTATAAATCAGCACCTCCAAAACCTCCGGGCATATCTGAAGCAAAAAACAACATTTTTCCACCCAAAGAAAGTACAGGATGACCAACTGAATACTCTTTTGAATTAATCGTTAATTCTTGGATATCAGACCAATTTCCGTTTTTATCAACTTTAGCAAAATACAATTTCAAATTTTGAATTCCTTTTTGATCTCTTCTAGATTTTCCTTTAGCGATGTTATTTCTGGTAAAATAAACCACTGACTCATCTTTATTAAAACAAAGTGGCCCTTCATGGAAAGTAGTAGTCACTTTAGATACCAAATCTGGTGCCTCTTTTTCTGTTGGATCGATGGTAAAAAGATCTAAAAATCCACTACCATTCCACATCCAATTATTTTGAACCAAGGTATTGCGTCTTGCAGAAACAAAATAAACTTCTTGTTTTTTAATGGATTGGTATCCCCCAAAATCAGATGCGCTAGAATTAAAAGCAGCATTAGTTATCGCAAAATGAACTCCTTCTTTCTCAATTCTATCTAAATAAGATCGATTATTCGCAAATGAAATAGCTCTTTTATCTGTATTCGATTTTTCGTAAAATGTATTCATCCATTTATCACTCTCTACATATTTTCCTAATTGCTTCAATGTTTGAGCAAAATAAAAATAATGGTTATTTGAAATAGATCCTGACTTCAAAGCTTCGTTATAAAACTTTTCTGCATTTAATAAATCATTGACATTGTAAAATGAATGTGCCAAACGAGCTTTCATTTCTGAACTCGCCAAATCGGTGCTAAGCAAATCTTTATAGTTCTCAATTGCGAGTTTAAAAGAAAGTTTTTCATAATAATCATCTGCTTTTTTTAACTTGCCAGATTGCGACCACGAAATAAGAACTGCGGAAAACGAAAAAATTAAGAGTAAACTTTTCATACAATAATGTAATGGGACGATTAAAAATAACGGGGTGATCTAATTCCTTGTCTATTATACCTAAAATCATAAGATAACAATACCTCAAATGTTCCATAATTGTATTTTCTAATTTTCGTTGTTGAAAAATCAGATGCTACACCAATTCTAAATTGTGGGTTTATTTGATATTGAGCAAAAACGCCAAAAGCCGCATTTAAACGATACATTGATCCAATCCAAATTTTATCGCTATAAATTCCTGCAACGGACATATCAATACTAATTGGCGCTCCAACTGTTGCCTTTACTTGAGAAGTTGGACGAATTTTCCAATCCTTAGACACGGGTAAAACAGCTCCTACTATGGCAAAATAGTGTCTTTTTTCTTTATTCGAAGCAGTTCCGTCAATACTTTGCTCGATTAATTTCGGAGTACTTATTCCTACAAAAAAACGAGGAGAATGGTAATACATTCCAAAACCTAGGTTTGGATTCACTCTATTTCTAGTGTTATTTGCCAAATTTACATCTCCAGCCTGGGTGGTTGATAAAGAAGATGTTTCTGAATTAATCAAATTCAATCCCGCTTTCAAACCAAATGCTAATTTTGATTTTTTAGTCAATTTCAAGCTATAGGAAAAATCACCGTAGAACATAGTTTGAGACAATGGCCCAATAACATCTCGAACGGCAGTTAAACCGACACCTACCGATTCATAGGACAAGGGAGAATGCAAACTCAATGTTGTTGAACTTGGTCTGCCTTCAAAACCTACCCATTGTTCTCTGTGAATGGTAGTTGCACTCAACATACCAGTACTTCCGGCATAAGCTGGATTTACAAAAAGAGCGTTATCGAAATACTGAGTAAACTGCGGATCTTGCTGTGCTTTTGCGTGCAACGATAGTATCGCAACAACTAATAAAGCGAGTATATTATTAAACTTCTTCATAACTTCTAATTTCACTTATTATCTTTTCAAATAAACATAACCCTTGTAAATAGTTTCACCGTCACCATTCAAATCAAGAATATAGTAGTATGTTCCTGTTGGTAATTGAGAATCTCCGATTACTATTCCTCTATTAGCTGTACCGTTCCAAGTGTTATTGTAACCTTCAGCAAAGAATACTTCATTACCCCATCTATTATAGATCGTCAATTTATTTTTAGGATAATTTTCAATACCAGGAATAACAAATGTATCATTAGTATTATCTCCATCAGGAGTAAATGCCTGAGGAATGGTTATATCCGAATCACATGAGTTAGGGTCACACGGATCAAATGGATTGCTTCCACCAGAAACTTCCACTCCATTGGTTAATCCATCACCATCACAATCTGAATCTATCCATGCTTGACTTGGAGTTTCTGTTTGATTAGCAACTACCAAAGAACAAGGATTGTTTGGATCAGTACCATCAATAACTTCTTGACCATTCGTTACTCCATCTCCGTCGCAATCTGCATCCAACCATGCTTGACTTACAGAACCTAAATCTTGGTTTGTAACATCGAATGAACATGGATCACTTGGATCTGTTCCGTTTGGTCCAGCTATTCCATCTCCATCAGGATCAACTTCTTCGCCGTTTGAAGCTCCATCTCCGTCGCAATCTGCATCCAACCATGCTTGACTTACAGAACCTAAATCTTGGTTTGTAACATCGAATGAACATGGATCACTTGGATCTGTTCCGTTTGGTCCAGCTATTC
>CAMAQX010000083.1 GCA_945860455.1 Lishizhenia tianjinensis | reverse complement strand
CTCCTGATGCTGGAAACGTTTTAATTGACAATGTAAATCCCTTCCATTTGACACAAAACAAACTTGCAGCATTCCGAAATCAATCGTTGGGTTTTATTTTTCAGTTTCACCAATTACTTCCAGAATTTTCAGCCTTAGAAAATGTTATTTTACCCTCACTTATTATGGGGGTTTCTATGGAGGAATCAAAAAAAGAAGGGGTGCGATTACTGAATATGTTGGGTCTTGAAGATAGAGCTACCCACAAACCCAATGAGCTTTCAGGTGGGGAGCAACAACGGATTGCGGTTTGTCGGGCATTGATTAATCATCCAAAAATTATTTTCGCAGATGAACCATCCGGAAATCTAGATAGTAAAAACGCGAAAGAATTACATGAACTTTTTTTCTTCCTTCGGGACGAATTGAAACAAACTTTTGTTATTGTTACCCACAACGAAACGCTTGCGAATATGGCCGATCGAAAGATAACAATAATGGATGGAATGTTGGCTTGAGCAACAAATCGATGTCTTCGATGAATTTACTAGAACTAAAAGAATTTCTCGATTTTAAAGCAGACCAATACGAGAATATACATTTTCTCGAAGATGATCCTATTCAATTCGCTCATCGCTTTTCAAAAAAAGAAGACCAAGAAATTATGGGGTTCTTAATTTCTACGATTGCCTGGGGAAATAGAAAGAGCATAATAAATAATGGGGAGAAATTAATTGAAATCATGCACGATTCACCCCATGAATTTTTACTAAACTACCCATCGAGCAACCAAACACCCCATTTCGTACACCGAACATTTAATACAACAGATCTAGATTTTTTCTTGCGCGCTTTGAATCATATTTATACTACCAAATCAGGCTTAGAGAATTGTTTTCAGAAACACGAAGAAATAGCAGGAGTTAAAGGAAGGATTAAAAATTTCCGTGAAGCATTTTTCTCCACTCCACACGAAAGAAGAAGCGAAAAACACATTTCAAATCCACTTCAAAATTCAGCATGCAAAAGACTAAATATGTTTTTACGTTGGATGGTAAGGCCATATAACAAAGGAGTTGATTTAGGTATTTGGAAAAGTATTTCAACCTCTGAATTACTATTACCTTTGGATGTTCATACTAGCAGAAATGCTCGAAGGCTGGGATTATTGGCACGAAAACAAGATGACTGGAAAGCACTTGAAGAATTGATGGTTCAACTGAGGAAATTTGATTCAAATGACCCAGTAAAATATGATTTTGCCTTGTTTGGACTTGGCGTTTATGAAAAAGATTTATTTCAGTCATAAAAATCCTTTTATTCAGAGTAAATTCACTTACTTTGTTATCGGCATGTTATTTGTTAATTATTTGAAAAATTCAAAATGAAACATTTTTTATCCGTTGCGTTATTAACGCTTTGTTTTTCTCCAACTATATTTGCACAACGCTCATTTGATAATCGGTTTGCTTCAATTCAAAAAGAATTAACCGATTGGGATCCTGTTAGAGGTCATTGGTTAGCAACAAGTTTAGTTAATCTTTCCGAGAATAAACCTGTTGAAGACAGAGCTTTCCCAGAAGATTTCACCCCATTTGAAATAGCAAAATTAATGCCTACGGATTTGCGCTCTCGTATTGTTGACACGATACAAACTAATGCGAATTCCAATCCATCTGAAGCGAATCGATGGAATGCTATGAATGCAATCGTTGGGAGGGTTGGATGTTCGTATATTTCAGGCAGAACCTACGGAGACCCTCATTTAACGTCATTTGACAGGGCCAATTATTCGTTTCAAACTGTTGGAGAATTCGTACTTGTGAAATCCACTAAAAATAATTTTGAAATTCAGTGCCGCCAGCAACCACAAGGGGACAATTTTTCACTCAATACTGCTGTTGCTATGAATGTGGCGGGAGATCGAGTAGCGATTTACACAGAGGACAAGCCAGATTTTAACCCATCTCCCTTGCGTCTAAATGGATCTACGATTCAACTGAGTGGCAGAACATTTTATTTACCTCATGGTGGAAATATTCGATTAACCGGAAGAAACTATGTAGTGACTTATCCAACTGGCGAAGTTGTGAATGTAGAAATGAGACAATCCGGGAATATGAGCTTTTTAAATGTTACCGTTCAGATATTTGATTGTGATCGAAATAGTTTTACAGGACTTCTAGGTAACGCAAACAACAATCCAGATGATGATTTCAATAGTAATGTTAACCGATCCAATCATTTAGTGTACTCGAATGTTTTTGGTAATTCCTCAGTTAATCAGTATGCAGAAAAGGAATACCTTGCATTTTTAGCGGGTAATTTCGCTGAAGATTGGAGAGTGAATCAAAACACAACATTGTTCGATTATTCGATAGGTCAAAGTACATTAAGTTTTACGGATAGAAGTTTCCCCAGGGTACACTATACCGTTGATGATTTAACACCAAATCAACTTTCAAATGCAAGAAGAAATTGTGAAGACCGCGGAATTTTAGCTTCTGATATGCGTGGATGTATCTACGATCAAGGATTCCTTAACATTACACCTAATCCAGTGCCTACCAATCCCGATTTCACACAAGGAGTGAGTTTTAAACCTGTTTTGCGACCAGCCTTAAATACCAATCAGCACGAATTTGCTGAGGGGAAAACGCCAACTGGAAACGCATTACCTATTCAACAAGGTCCAAATACCAATATTACGGGCAAAGGAATTGGCGAAAAAGAAATGCCGAAAGAAATAATCAATGAGCCAATAGAAAAACCTGAACGATCGAATCGAACTATTGAACCAGAGCGTGAACGACCACAATCGAAACCTTCTTATTCGGAACCTAGTAGATCCAATAACACGCCAACGTATTCAGCGCCAAAAAATCCACCGGCACCAAAAGTGAATACACCTCGACCTGTTTCAACTCCATCAATTAAGGGAATAAAGGGTAAAAATTAACTCTTTATCTTGGAACATCTCGTAAATTGAATTACTTTTAGTTTAGTATTTAATTCATGCGTTATGTTTATCCTAAAAATTGGCGTTTCATTTTTATTTTCAACTTGTTTATTACTATCAGCTTTCGGTCAAAAATCGGTTTTTTTTCAAAAACAACTTGAAAATAATCCAACAGCTATATTTCCTGTATGCATAAAAAACACAGCGGAAAACTTAGCGTTTCTTTCGAAAGAAAATAGAACGATTAAACACATAACCGCAAATTGGATTTTCTTTAATTCAAGTGCTCAATGGCTTGATGATCAAGTAAAAAAGAATACCATTTCCGACTTTTATTTCGAATTTGCTCCACCAAGTATTCTCGCTGATTCGGCAATCGTTAGACATAAAATTAATTTGGTGCATCAAGGAGTTGGTCTAGATACATCCTATACAGGAAAAGGAGTAATTGTTGGAATTGTTGATCAGGGTATAGATTTTAATCATCCTGACTTTAAATTTTCGAATGGAAAAACAAGAGTACTTCGATACTGGGACCATACTGTAGATGCAGTTTCACCACCGCAACCATATGGATATGGGACATTGTGGGATAGCACAGCAATAAACAACGGGACATGCACAAGTCTAGAAACCGTTTCCGCACATGGAACCTCAGTTTCAGGAATAGCGGTAGGAAATGCAAGAGCGAATTCTAAAAATAAAGGCGCGGCACCAGAGGCAGATATTGTTGTAGTTGAGACAAACTTCAATCTTCCGAATTGGACACTAACTATTGCGGATGCGTGCGATTATATCTTCAAAGTGGCAGATTCATTGGGTAAACCTGCAGTCATAAATTTATCACTTGGCACCTATTTAGGAAGCCACGATGGAAGGGATCCAGCCGCAGAATACATTGATTCACTTTTAAATGCAGCATCGGGTAGAATTGTTGTTTGTGCAGCGGGAAACTCCGGAAACAAAGGCAAATATCACGTAACAGGAATTGTTAATCAAGATACATCCTTTGTTTGGTGCAAAAACAATCCAGGTAATACATACATTGGAACAAATAAGATCTTGTTTGATTTTTGGACTGATACTTCCCAAACGAATTTCTCCTTTGCTTATGGCGCTGATTTACCTGCTCCTACTTATGGATTGAGAGGCAGAACCACATTTCATGATTTAACTGCAAACATGGCTCAACTTCCGATATATGACACAATTTTTAACGCGCAAGGAAACAGAATTGCGTGCATTGAAACCTACAGAGAATTTGTAGGACCAAATTTCCACATGCAAACGCTTTTTACTCAAATAGATTCATTGAATTACTTATACCGATTTGAAACCGTGGGGTCAGGTAAATACGATCTTTGGGGTGGCGCTTGGCAGCAATTAAGTGATTTTGAAACCAACATACCTGTTGATTCGATTTTACCGGAAATTGTTAATTACAACATGCCCGACTCGCTACAAACCATCGTATCGTCGTGGAATTGTTCAGAAAAAGTTATTTCAGTTGGAAACATTACCAACAGAAATTCATACATCGATAAAAACAATGTCACACAAGTAACTAATTCAACTCCTGCTGGACAATTAGCCCCTTCAAGCAGTAAAGGCCCCAATCGTCTTGGAATCATGAAACCAGATGTTTCTGCTAGTGGCGATTTTTCATTTGGTTCTGGACCCATGTGGTATTTATCTAATTCAGCAAATAATTCAGTAATTGAAGTGGGTGGTTTTCACATAAAAAACGGCGGAACATCCATGTCATCTCCAGTTGTTGCTGGATCGGCGGCTTTGTACCTTCAAAAATGCAAAGGTCTCTCCTATCAAGATTTTAAATCAGATCTACAATTAGCATCATATGCAGATTTTCAAACCGGTATCACTCCAAACTATAGTTATGGATATGGTAAATTAAATACCCAAGACTTAATTTTATTAAAACATCAACCTGCAACCGTGCAAGGCCCTGCTGGGATTTGTGTTGGAGGAAGTATTAATTTAACCTTTAACACTAACATGTCTCCAAGTACTATTTTATGGTCAAATGGTTCAACAACTAATTCTATAACGACATCAAATAGTGGGAATTTTTCAGTTACTTTAATAGATGCCCAAGGTTGTAGAACAAAATCTGGAATAAAAAATATTCAGTTGTATCAGTTACCTTATGTGGACGCAGGACCTAACCACATTTTGTGTCCAAATGAACCTTTCATTTTAATTGGAAATGGTACAGCAAGCAATTATACTTGGTCAAACAATATTCAGAACAACACAAGTTTTATTCCGCAAAATACAGGTTTTTATTACCTCACAGGAACAGATTTGAATAACTGTTCAAACATTGATTCTACCTTCTTGGATTTTTATACCTTAATGCCAGTAAGCTATATAGAAACAATAAATGAAATTTCAAGTAATGGTCAGGCTTTTAATGTAACCCCGGGAACTCCAAATGGTGGGACTTACTCAGGAGAAGGAATTATTGGAACAACGTTTCACCCAGGATTAGCAGGAGAAGGAACACATGCAATTGTTTATTCTGTTCAAAATAGCAATGGTTGTTTTTCTACAGATACATCCTATATAACCGTTTTGAGTGCAGGGGGTGTGACTGAGCAAAATCAACTTGTCACGCTTTATCCAAACCCGACCCAATCGAATTTGACAATTGATTCGCCCTTAAAATTAATTTCCATCGATATGTATAGTAGTGAGGGGAAATGGATAAAAAATTTCGATGTTTCTGCTAACCCTACATTAAACGTCGAATCGTTAAAACCAGGAATATACTACATATCCATTCAATCCGAAATTGGAATAAGTAAAATTAAATTCATAAAAGTCAATTAACCTATGCGGAAATTTATCGTGATAAGTATATTTTTTATATCATATCTAGTAAACGCACAAGACATTCAATTAAAAAACAATCAGGGTGGACTACTAAGCCTAGGGGTAAGATCAACTATCAGTGCATTCAATGATAGTAAAACAAATAACTTTGGCAAGGGAATCGGTGGCCAATTTCGTATGCAACTTTCCGAAAGAGTAAACACGGATTGGTTTTTTGATTACCTCACTAGTGATATAGGATCCATTGCACACCGAACTGATTACCATATTGGATGGAGTGTGTTGTTTTATCCTTATTTAAAAGAAAATCAATTGATAAAGCCATATATCGTTGCTGGTCACTGCTTTGATTATTCATATATGGCCGAGAATAGTGACAAGAATAATTCAGATGAAAGATGGAGTTCTGCTGTGCAAGCTGGAATTGGTACTCACATCAATCTATCTAAAAGAATGGATCTTTCATTGACTAGTCAATATATGATTCATTTAGGTAAACATATACATCCAGTAATTTCGTCTAGCAGTATCGTTTTTCAAAACGAAGGTGGAATAAATTTGGAAGGTCATTTGCTTTTAACGGTAGGACTAAATTATAAACTAATTGATTTATGGTAAAATTTATTTCTTGTATTTTTATACTACAATTATCCCTCGTATTTAGTCAAGAATTACCGGGTTTAGATCCTTATGAAAAATTAAATCAAACCAAAACCAACTATTTTCAACCGGGACTATTAAAAGCTTCTGCTACTATTTCGCCTGGAAGAATATTTCAAAATGATGCGAATACAATAAATCTTTCTGGATTTTTAGAATACGTCCTAGATAAAAACTATAGCTTGAGGGGTGATGTAATTCAATTTATAGATGCCAATTTTGGCGCAAATTCAATGATAATACCTGAATTCCAAAATAGATTATTTATAGGCGTATTTAGACACATTGGTAAAGGAAATTTTAAATGGTATAATGGAATACAAGCTGGAACAACTATTACGAATTATAAAAATAATTTCACATTAGACAGCAAAACACATGTCGCCCCATCATTTGGACTAAAAACAGGCGCTGTCTATTACGTATGGAACTACTTTCATTTTTTTGCAGATTTAACGTATCTCAACTCAACACTAAGGGGTACAAACTTTGGCTCACAACGAATGGATGAGCTATTATTTTCTGCTGGACTTGGATTTCAAATTCAAACGAAAAAACAGGTTAAAAAATATAGAACTACCGGAACACCTTCCTTTTAATTACTAAATGGAAAGAAATTACACCCCGAAAAACCCTTGTTATTTTTACGATTCTAAGCAGTTTCCACAACTCCTATTTTTAGAAGAAAATTTTCAAGTAATCCGTCAAGATTTAATTCATTTAATTTCTTCAAATTCCGAACAAGAGTGGCTACGCACCTTTCCAGACTATGTCAAAGCTAATTCGGATAAGGCGTGGAAGGTTTTTTCGTTTCTATTTTTTTTAATGAGAAATCCAGTTCATCGAGCATTATGCAAAGAAACGGCTCGGTTAATTGATCAAATTCCAGAATTGATATCTTGCGATTTTTCATATATGGAGCCGCTTACCCACATACTTCCTCACAAAGGATATTCACGTATGGTATTGAGGTGCCATTTACCATTAATTATTCCAACCGAAAAAGCTTGCGCAATAAGAGTTGGGACTGAAACTCGGCATTGGGAAGAAGGAAAACTACTTATTTTTGATGATTCCTTTGACCATGAGGCCTGGAATAATAGTTCAGAATACAGGGTTGTTTTAATGTTTGATATCCCAAACCCTCTTTGGGGATATTCTGCAGAGGAAATCTCAAGTTATAAAATCAAATATTTGGACGATCCATTCCTTCTATCATTGGCCAATAAAGAAGAGTGGGCTAGAGCTTATGAAAATCGGGAATTGCCCAAGGTGATTTTTTCGTAGCCAAAAAAGAATTGATTTCAGGTAGATTTTTTTCTGATTCAGTTCCTTTCCAAGCTAAGGCTGATTTTTCTTCACAAAAAATATGAGCTGCCTTGTTCAATCTCAATCCCTTCGTAAGGAAATCCTCGCGTGAAAGTTCCAAAAGCACACTCTCTTTGTTAATATCCTCACCAACAAAAAGATAGCCCAATAACTTATTATATTGAATAGCTCGTTCATTATCTTTTCGAATACGAATACACGATTTATTTATCGTTTCCAGTCCATAAAACACAAAATTCAGCAAACACAAAGACGCGTAAACAGCTGCAAATGATGACTCGTATTTTGGCTCTCCAATAAAAATTCCGCCTTCACCAAATCCAAAATCCGGATTAAAATTTTTCGCACTTATCAACCCTACTTTTTCTTGTTCGAATTCGATGATAAAATAATAATTGAAAGCATTATCAATCTTTTGAAACCAATTAAGCTGCTCCTCTTTTGTTATTTTTTTCGACAGAAGCATTTTTGAATTTACAAAACTAGAATTTCTCCATTTACGCACCAATTCAATATCAGCAAGTGTTAATCGAGTTAACTTCACCTCATATTGCTCCAATGTTAGCATTCTTTGTCAGAGATATAGTACAAGGGCTCATTGTTTTGATTACGCAAAATCTTGCGAACATATTGAGAAAGAATTCCTAAGCTAAATATAATTAAACCTGTTGAAAATAAAATACTTACAATTAGCGATGCATACCCTTCTTCTGTGATTTTATCGATAAACTTTCGATACAAAAAAAACACCCCAATCAATAAATTGACTCCACTCATTAGAAATCCAAGGTAAGTCACCAATTTTAGTGGAAAATCGGACGAATACATGATTAAATGACCCGTTTTTTGAATTAAATCCATCGTAGAATAACGTGAAACAGTAGATGTATTCTCATTTTTTTTAACTTGAACAAATTCAACCTCATCTGTATACCAGAGCAGAAATTCATCAATAAAAATGAAGTTTGAATGTTGAGAAGCCACTGTTCGTGCTAATTGACCTTCTATCAAGCGAAAGCTACTTCCCCTCCCCTTATTTTTTCCTTCAATTTTTGATGCTTTTTTATATAAGAAAGTCAATAATTTCCTTTTCCAACCCAATTTAGCATCAAATTCACCATAAACGACCTTGGATGAAATCTGATTTCTCTTTTCAATTAGTTTGGAAAACTCACTAGGAAGTACATTTAGATCATCGTCCATTGTTAAAACAAATTCTCCCAAGCTTTCATTAATTCCGCATAAGGTGGCTGCATGCTGACCCACATTTTTGGATAGTCGAATGATTTTAATTGCTGGATATTTCTGTTTTAATTCCTTGAGTTTTTTCCAGGTTAAATCTGAACTAAAGTCATCAACCAGAATTATTTCATTTTGAGTATTTTGAGTATAATAAACGACTGAATCTAATAATACAGAAATTCCTTCCTGATTATTGTAAACAGGGATAACAATACTGTATTTGATCTTATTATTCACTAATTATATCTACTCAATGTTACGAATTATTCAGGTAGAATATTCATTTTTTCCGCAAAATGATAACAATAATCTCTTAAATCCTCTGACATTAAATGTTCACCGGTTGCTTTTTCAAACGTATCAGCCATGGTTAATAAAGACTGATGAAAAAACTGTTTCATTTCTTCAATGGTCATTTCTTTTGTCCACAAGTCAATTTTCATGGTGTTTTTTT
>CAMAQX010000082.1 GCA_945860455.1 Lishizhenia tianjinensis | reverse complement strand
AAAGATTGATTTTAAATCTATTTTTGCCTCATGTTCCAATCGCTTAATGATTTGTTCATTAAATAGCCATTTCGCTGATTTTAATAGAATACTTTTTGTTTTTAAGTCAAATTGAATGTCATTGAGGTAAATTAGTTGCTTAGTTATATCTAATTTTGGTTGAGCTGAGAAATACAATATTCCTTTTCGTACTCCACTAAACTGAATGGATAGGTGAATTCTATTTCCATCTGCCCCAATAAGTTGAATTGAATCTAATCTGATTTTTCTTCCTTTAAGTATAAATTCACTGCCTTGAGCGGATTTAGCGACCCACTGATTTAATGAGTCATAAGAGGCGAAAATATCCATGTTTAGTTGAAATCCATCTGTTTTTTTAAATTCTGATAAATTAGGTAAAGCAATTGGCTTTGAAATAGGTTTTTCTGTTTGAATAGTTGGGAATGATTCAATTCCAAGATCAAAATAAACTTTGTTTTGGTTGAATTTAAGTGCGCTTAATGCAATTTTTGATGGAGATAACTTCAAGTATCCATACGTTTCGATGGGGATAATTTCTTGTAATTGTTTCCACGCACTGGCACAAGTTGACTTAATATCTATTTTCCCTATTTCTTTGTCTATTTCCGATTGAATAGTTTTCATTTCCTTTCGAATTTCTTTGTCCAAAGTTGAGGTAATGTCGTAGTTCACCATTGTGATTTCGCAGGGATCGGATAAATCTAGTTTTGTTAGGTTTGTGGTTGATTTTAAGTTGAAATTAGATGCCATTTCAAGCTTAGTCGCAAATGAAATTGACGCGCTGCGCATGGGTTCATTAATACCACAAGACCCGAAGAAACGCGGAACTAAACAATTCCCTTCATTGCTAAATAAATTGGTACATTTCGGACAATAGGAAAGGTCAAGGCTGTAGGCCACTTTTGTTGAAAAATCTAGGCCAACGGCATTTGTTTTAAATAAAATAGGGTCTCTTTTTAATTGATACATATAACTCAAGCCCTCGCAATTTTTTTCTTTTCCCGAAAATGATGTAGGTATCGAAGATTCAGCCGACTTGTAGTAATTTTCTAAGTTAATTTCAATTGGGATAGATAAATAAGATGCTTTAGCCTCACTAATTGGCGGATCAATAATTGTTTCAGTAGGTGGAAGTGGCTCAATTGACTTACAACCAATCAGAAAAAATCCAAAGAGAAAAAAAAATGAATTTAGCCGAATAGTAATTTTAGCGGATTCGCTTTTTAAACTGAAACTAACTATTGTTTTCACTTTTCATGTTTCCTAAAAAAGGGAGCCGAAGCTCCCTTAAATTAATTCATTTTAGCTTGTAGGCCTTTATCTAATGCATCCAAAAATTCCTCAGTAAACACATAATGTTCTCCTGCATTTACTTTGTTCCCGTGAATACACACAGCCAAATCTTTTGTCATTACTCCAGATTCTACCGTCTCTATACATACTTTTTCGAGTGTATTACAAAAATCAATTAATTCTTGATTTCCATCCAATTTACCTCTAAAGGCTAAACCTCTCGTCCATGCGAAAATAGATGCAATTGGATTAGTTGATGTTTTTTTACCCGCTTGATAATCTCTATAATGTCTGGTAACGGTTCCATGAGCTGCTTCCGCTTCCATGATTTCTCCATCTGGTGTTATTAAAACGGAAGTCATTAATCCTAAAGATCCGAACCCTTGTGCAACGGTGTCTGATTGAACATCACCGTCATAGTTTTTACATGCCCAAACAAAATTCCCATTCCATTTAAGTGCTGAAGCAACCATGTCATCGATTAAACGGTGTTCATAAACTATTCCGGTTTCTTCAAATTTCGATTTGAATTCTGCTTGGTAAATTTCTTCAAAAATATCTTTAAAACGACCATCATATTTTTTCAAAATGGTATTTTTCGTTGATAAATAAAGTGGCCATTTTTTGGAAAGTGCCATGTTAAAACAACTGTATGCAAATCCTTTAATAGATTCGTCCGTATTGTACATAGCCATTCCAACGCCATCTCCCTTGAAATTATAAACGTCAAAAGTTTGAATGTCTCCTCCACCTTCCGGCGTGAATGTCATAGTAAGTTTCCCTTTCCCTTTAAAAACAGCATCAGTAGCACGGTATTGATCTCCAAAGGCATGACGACCAACAATGATTGGTGCTGTCCAATTGGTCACAAGACGAGGAACATTTTCCATTACAATTGGTTCTCTAAATACCGTTCCATCCAAAATATTTCGAATTGTACCATTTGGAGATTTCCACATGGATTTTAAATTGAACTCTCTTACACGATCTTCATCTGGGGTAATTGTGGCACATTTAATACCTACCTTATATTGTTTAATTGCTTCGGCGGCATCCACTGTGATTTGATCGTTTGTTTCATCCCTTTTTTCAATTCCTAAATCATAATATTTAATATCTAAATCTAAGTATGGAAGTATTAATTTATCCTTGATGTTTTTCCAAATGATGCGCGTCATTTCATCTCCATCCAATTCAACTACAGGGTTTACAACTTTAATTTTAGCCATTTTACAGAACGTTTTAAAAAATTTGACTTAAAGTTAAGGAAAGTATGCTAATTGAAATTATTATTCGCTTATTTTATCGAAATATCTATTTTAAAAATGATTGATTTGAAATTATTAATTAGTTAAAAGCAAAAAAGGGAGCATTGCTCCCCTTTTCACCTAAACTAAACTAATTATGAAAAAAACTGATTGGAATGAAATAAAAAACTAAAACCGTGTGTAAGGAAATAAGTTACGTTTTAGTGTTATTGGATGATTAATTTTTTTGTTGTAGTGTTATTGTTATTAGATAATTGAACGAAGTAAGAGCCAGTAGCAAGATCAGTTACTTGGAAAGAGTTAGTGTTAGTAACATTTTCTTGAGCGATAACTTGCCCTTGAGCGTTGATTATTTGTAATGTGTTTACTTCGTTTTTCCAAGAGATAGTAGCGTTTTCTGCAGCTGGGTTAGGGTAGATGTTCATGTCAATAGAAGTATTTTCTTCAACCCCTGCAGTACCGTTGTTCCCACCTCCGTTGTTTGTGGTATCCGCTGCGATGTATTGTTCAACAGTAGCATCAGTTGTAGCAGTACAACCGTTAGCATCTGTAACAGTTACCGTATAATAACCAGCAGCAACGTTAGTTTGATCTTCTGTGTTGATAGCGTTGCTCCAGTTGAATGTGTAAAGAGGAGTTCCACCGATAACTTGAAGGTCAAGAGCAGCAGTTGTGTTAGTAGCATCCGCTTGTGTTGTAGTGATATAAGCAGTGATAGTTTCTGGTTGAGATACAGTGTAGCTTCCGTAAGAGATACATCCGTTAGAGTCAGTTAAAGTTACACGGAAGTTACCAGCAGAAAGGTTAGTTAAATCTTCAGTAGTTGCATTGTTAAAGTCCCAATATGTATTTTGTACAGCACCTTGCGTGATAGTTAAATCAATAGCTCCGTTGGCTAATCCGTTACAAGTAACGTTAGTAACCGAAGCATTAAATATTACAGGAGTTACATTGGCAACGTTGATTGTAGTGTCAGTAGAACATCCTGCAGCATCCGTGATCGTTACTTGGTAAGAACCACCCGCTAAGTTATCAAGCGCTAAACCCGTTTGACCATTGTTCCATACTGCAGTAAAAGGAGCAGTACCATTTACATTCAATTGAATTTGACCACTGTTAGGTACACAAGAGACAGAAGTAGTAGCAGTAACAGAGATAGAAGACCAGTTTTGCGCCATAAGTACCGCTGCCGCTGCATCTAATCTACCAGCACCAAGTTTACCAGCGTAAAGTGGGTTGATGTTATCGATGTTGAAAGAAGAAGCTTTAAGGATGTATTCGATATTAGCTTGAGAAAGACAAGGATTAACAGCTAACATAAGAGCAACTGTACCAGTTACTTGAGGAGCAGCGAAAGAAGTACCACTGTTTGTTAAATACCATCCAGAAGCAGAACTGATTGCTACATCGTATCCTGGAGCACTTAAGTCAACTGTATTGTTGTGTTGGTGAGTAGTAGCAGAATTACCGATAGTACGTTCGTGGTTGTTGAAAGGACCAACACTAGTAACAGAAAACACATTAGCATAAGCCGCAGGATAAACCAAGTTATCAGCCCCTCCACAAGTAGTACCATTGCCCGCAGAAGCAATAAGGAACGACCCGTTGTTGTACGCTTCATTGACAGCATCTTGTGCATATTGATTAAACGTACACCCAGAAGTCCAGCTAAGGTTAATTACTTTAGCGCCTGCATAAGAAGCAACTAACATATCGTTGTAGTTCATTCTGTATAGTCCCAATTTGCTATCAAATCCGATAGCACTTTTACCGACACCATTGTTGGTGTTACCAGCAGCAAGAATAGCAACAGCAGTACCATGAGTTCTAGTAGCAGTGTTTGTAGCATCGTAATAAGTTACTTTACCCGCAAGTTCTTCGTGAGAATCATAGAAGTTTTGATCAGAAATAGCAATGATGAAGTTAGGATTTCCGTGTGTTAAATTCCAAGCGCCTTGTGCATTGATTAAGTCAAGCGCATAATCAGTAGTGAAAGAAGTAGTATAATCGTTTGGAGTATCAAGTGTTAGATAAGCAGGAGCATATTCAACAGCTGAAACAGCATTTACGTTGTTAACAAGAGCAGTATAAAGATCCACTTCATTACAGTTACAAGTTACTTCAAAAACGTTTTGCAATTTAGCAGAACGAGCAGCCGGCATCGCTTTTTGAACTGAAGTGATATTCAAGGATTGAATAGCTTGGTTGAAAGAAGCGTTAGCGGAAGACAAAACCCCGTTTACAAGAGTAGGGATGTTTTGAGCTTGATTGATAGTAACCCATACTTTTCCCGTTTGCGCTTGAGCAAGGACAGCTGTTAAAGCGAAGGAAAGTCCTAGAGCTAAATTTTTGAAGTTAGATGTTGTTTTCATAATTACTGCGTTTGTTTATGAGACAAATCTGCAGCTAAATGCAAGGGCATGAAAGAAAAGTACTTGAAACGAAATCAAAATACACACTGCTACGAATAGGTAATTACGTAGGAGTACGATTGAGTCTAAGTAGGTTTACGTAAAATGGGCTTAAAAAGGATTTTTACCGTCAAATAATTTCTGATTAACTACTTAAAAGAATCAATGCACCTCCTCAACGCAATAATATTCGTTATCTTTAATAGAGTATCAAAGGAAAATGCAAGAACCGAGTGCCGAATTATTGAATAAAGCGTTTGCTTTCGACAGAAAAGCGCAGTTGGAACTATATAAATTATGTTATCCCATGTTAATTAGTGTTGCTCGGAGGTATCGCAAAAATGATGAAGATCATTTGACTTTGGTTAATAATGCATTCATCAAAATAATAAACTATTTGGATCGCTACCAAGAAGCTAAGTTTTTTAGCTGGATAAAACGGATCATCACAAATGAAATCATCGATGAGTATCGCAGAAATAAAAAGTATCAAACCCTTTTTCAACAAGATGCTTGGGTTGAGTCTACTGTTGGGGTTACATCTGTAATCGAATATGAAATAAACGATGAATTTTTACATCATATACTCTTAGAACTACCTGAAGGAACACGTGCTGTATTCAATTTATTTGCAATAGACGGATATTCTCACAAAGAAATAGGAGAAATGTTAGGTATTTCGGAGCAAACCTCCAAATGGCATACGAAAATAGCGCGCAAGAAATTAAAGGAACTCTTAAAACTAGAAATGAGTCATGAAACAAGATGAACAAATAGATAATCTATTCCGAAAAAGTATTGAACCTGATTTTTCGGAGGAAATCCCGGAAAATTATATTTTGGATATCAATCAACGCCTAGATCTTATACAGGGCGATAGAAAGAACAAAAGGACATTGTTCTTTTGGTGGATCACGGGAGGGTTTTCTTTAATTGCGTGTCTTTTATTTTCATTCACATGGTTCAATGGGGATGATACGGATCGAAAAATAGCTTCAAATTCATCGAAAAAAGGAGTGATTAAAAACCGATTAATAAATGATACGCCTGATAAATTGAAGCAAACTAAACCTAAAGAAATCAAGGATTTAATTTCTAATTCAAACGTGTTCATTCAAAACCCAAGACTCAGAGAATCGTTCCAATCACAGCATTTCGAAATTGAAACCCCTCAATTTGAAGAAAATAAACAAATTAATCCGGTTGATTTAACAGGAAAATTGAGCTTTGATGAGAAGGAACAATTGAAAGATACCGCTACATATGTTATTGAGAGTTCAAGTGATTTAGTGATTCGAGATAAAGATACATTCATCAACATGGATATTCGTAAATGTTCAGCAATAGACGTTAACAAAGTTGAACTATTAAATCCTGAACGGAAAAATAAAAATCAATTAGTATCTCATTACGTCGGGTTTTACTGCGGAATCAGTTCGGTTGAAAGCATTTTCAAAAATCTTAATTCACCTGTTGTTTCTGCGTTTTATACTCAGAAAAATTATCTAGACAAGCGCAAAGCAGAAGAAATTGGAATTACTTCTTGGGATGTTTCATTAAAGTATTTGTTTAATTATAAAGGATTTACACTATCTAGTGGATTAGATTATTTCGTGTGGGGAGAAAAAACAGATTATAGTAATGTCAATTATAGTGCTCAATTCCTAAATAAATATCAATATTTGAGTATACCAATAAATTTGGGTTATTCTCTGCGTATTGGAAAATATGGGGTAAATCCTTTTGCAGGTGTTTCTGTTGGACGAATATTAAGAGCCACGAACGGATACTATTTGAATAGTCAATCAATTTCGAGCGCATTTCAAGCAACAGCTTCTCCCTACTCGACTTCATTCAATGGTGGACTCGAATTATCGTATTATTCTCAATCAGGAATAAAGGTATCCTTGATGCCAATCACTCGATTTTCAGTAAGGCAAGTTGTAAATACTGAAATGGTTTCAACTAATTATTTTTCATTTGGATTAAACCTTGGAATTGGATATTGTTGGTAGCTGTAGATTCAATCGAAATTTATCTGTAATTTTGTTTAAAATTCAAAAATATGTATCCAGCAGAATTAGTGCAACCAATGAAACAAGACTTGACTCAGGTTGGGTTTGAACAATTAACTACATCAGAAGCTGTAGATCAAGCAATTCAAAATAATCAAGGTACTTTATTAGTTGTTGTCAATTCCGTTTGTGGATGTGCTGCAGGAAATATGCGTCCAGGCGTAAAACTGGCTTTAAACAATGAAAAGGTTCCTACTGAGTTAGTAACTGTATTTGCAGGTGTAGATTCCGAGGCAACTAACCAAGCAAGAAATTACTTTCTTCCATATCCTCCATCTTCTCCATCTATCGCATTATTTAAAGAGGGTAAATTGGTTCATTTTGTGGAAAGACACCATATAGAAGGAGCAAGTCCTGTGATGATAGCTGAAAATTTAAGTGAAGCATTTAACGAATACTGTTAAATAATACGGTTGGGTTTATAACGGAATGTTTCCATGTTTTTTGCGTGGAAGTTGTTCCGATTTGTTTTCTAGCATCTTGAATCCATGGATTAATCTTCCGCGGGTTTCTTCTGGAAGAATTACTTCATCTACAAATCCTCTTTCGGCAGCACGGTATGGGTTTGAAAATAATTCGGCATATTCTGCTTCTTTTTCTTTCCATTTTGCTTCTGAATCTGTAGCTTCTGAAATTTCTCTTTTGAAAATGATTTCTGCTGCTCCTTTTGCACCCATAACCGCTATTTCAGCTGTTGGCCAAGCAAAATTTAAGTCTGCACCAATATTTTTGGAATTCATAACGTCAAATGCTCCACCATAAGCTTTTCGTGTAATTACTGTAATTCTCGGAACCGTAGCTTCTGAAAATGCATAGAGTAATTTGGCACCATGCGTTATAATTCCTCTCCATTCTTGATCTGTGCCAGGTAAAAAACCAGGAACATCTTCAACAACCAATAATGGAATATTAAACGAATCACAAAAACGAACAAAGCGAGCGCCTTTGCGAGATGAATCAATATCCAAAACACCTGCCATGCTTGCTGGTTGATTGGCGACAATACCAATGGTTCTTCCATCTAATCGAGCAAAGCCAACCACAATATTTTTAGCGAAATCAGCATGTACCTCTCGGAAAGTATCATCATCAATAAGACAATCAATTACTTTTCGGATATCATAAGGAAGGTTAGAATTTGCTGGTAAAATGGAATTTATGAGGTCTAATTTTTTGTCTGAAAACGTGAAATCAGTTATTTGAGGGGCTTTCCCGGCGTAATTCTGAGGCATAAAAGTGATTAATTCACGTACTTGTTTTAGGCAAGCAACATCATTAGGTGAAGTGAAATGATTTACTCCTGATTTTTCTGCATGCGTCCTTGCTCCACCTAAATCTTCAGCCGTAACTTCTTCATGTGTGACGGTTTTTACCACATTTGGACCAGTTACAAACATATAGGAAGTATCTTCCACCATAAAAATAAAATCAGTCAATGCCGGAGAATAAACAGCACCACCTGCACATGGTCCCATAACAACTGAAATCTGAGGAATAACACCGGATGCTCTAGTATTTCTGTAGAAAATATCGGCATAACCCGCCAATGAAACTACTCCTTCTTGGATCCGTGCACCACCGGAATCATTTATTCCGATTATTGGAGCTCCATTGGTCATGGCCATATCCATAATCTTACAAATTTTCAATGCATGACTTTCAGATAATGAACCACCAAGTACAGTGAAATCTTGTGAAAACACGTAAACGGTTCGGCTGTGAATTGCTCCAAAGCCCGTTATTACTCCATCACCCAAGAATTGCTGCTTATCCAAGCCAAAGTCTTTTGATCGATGAGAGACCAACGCACCAATTTCTTGAAATGAGTTTTCGTCTAATAGTATCTCAATACGTTCTCTTGCAGTTAATTTACCCTGTTGGTGTTGTTTGTCAATACGAGCTTGACCTCCTCCCAATCCTGCTTGGGCTCTTTTTTGCAATAATTCTTCCGTTTTATTCATCATTTCTGTTGTTAAGACAAATTTAATCGAAATTGGTTTCTATTATCTACTTTTTTCATTTAATCCGTTAATTTCGCAGCATCTATGAGTTACACATTAAAATATCGCATATTAAGTACGGAAGAACTTGCCGCACTTGAAGAAGAATTTAAACAGTTTTTAATCGTTCATGGTGTTTTTGGTGAGGAGTGGAAAAAAATGAATGAAGAAAATCCGAATGAGGCGATTGAATTGGTTGAGATTTTTAGCGATACTGTTTTAGAAAAAGTCTATTCTGGAATTAATTATTTGGAATTTAGAACGAAGGATTTATTAATACTATTGGCTTATTCAGAAGATAAAATCGAACAAATTCGAATTCAAGCGAAGGGTTCGACTGAAATTGATTTACTGAATTGGCAGGGATTTATAGCAGCAATGAATTCACTTGAAAAATTGGATGCGTTTAACGGAAAAAAGGTGTTATTGTCTTTAAGAAATGAATCCATTCATGCATATGTTACACAAGGTTTTATTCCAGTGGATAAACTTTTTTGGGACCAAATGAAAA
>CAMAQX010000081.1 GCA_945860455.1 Lishizhenia tianjinensis | reverse complement strand
ACATTAACTTCTTCAACGGCAGATTCATATACTTGGTCAACAGGTGATACAACACAAACAATACAATTAATTGCAACAGGAACAGCTACAGTTACTACAACAAATGCTGATGCATGTGCTGGTGTTGGTGCTTCTACTCCAATTACTGTAACGTTCACACAAACACCTTCTGCTCAAGGAGCATATACAACAAGTGGTAATGTCGCAACATTTACAAATACTTCAACAGGTGCAACTGGTTACTCTTGGGATTTCGGTGATTTCACAAATTCATCAGCAGCAGCTCCAGTTCACGCTTTTGCTTCAAATGGAGATTACTCTGTAGTGCTTACAGCAATTAACGGAAATTGTACAGATACAATCGTATTAACTGTTGCTATCACGGTAAGTGTTGAAGAATTGATTGGATTAGGAAACATCAATGTATATCCAAATCCTGCATCTGAGTCTATCACAGTATCTTTTGATAATCAATTAGGAAATTCAATTGAAATTTCTTTGGTAGATGCATTAGGTCGTTCAGTAGCTTCAGAAACAATTCAATCTTTAGGATTAAATGAATTAGGTTTGAATCTATCTACAATCAGCAATGGTATCTATACATTAAAATTGACTTCAAACAATAACATCGTTACACGAAAAGTTATCGTAAGAAAATAATTCCTTGATATTTCATTAAGAGCTGAGTAGATTTCTACTCGGCTCTTTTATATTTAAAAGCTATGGAAAATTATAAAGGACACACTATTTTGATTGTTGATGATGAACCAGATATTCTAGAGTTCTTATCCTATAATCTAAAAAAAGAAGGATACAAAGTATTTACCGCAGCAAATGGAGAGGAAGGAGTTTTATTAACCCAACAAATACAACCGTCGCTCATCATTCTTGACGTAATGATGCCCAAGATGGATGGCATAGAAGTTTGTCAGGTTATTCGAAAAGATTTGCATTTAAATCAACCAATTATTACTTTTTTAACCTCACGCGCGGAAGATTATGCTCAAATTGCAGGTTTTGAAGCAGGTGCTGATGATTACATAACCAAACCAATTCGACCACGTCTTTTGTTGAGTAAGGTTGAATCACTTTTGAGAAGATTGAACAAAAGCACCCCGCTTAATCCAACACCATCAAACAATTTGGTTATCGATCGAGAAAAGTTTTCAATACAATTAGAAGGAAAAAAAATTATCTTACCAAAAAAAGAATTCGAACTTTTAGAGTTATTGTCCAGCAGACCGGGAAAAGTTTTCAATAGAGACCAAATTTTGAGTATTGTTTGGGGAAATGATACTATTGTTGGTGAGCGCACCATTGATGTTCATATTCGAAAATTGCGAGAAAAGCTAGGAGATGCGTATATTCGTACCGTAAAAGGAGTCGGATATACTTTTAGTGAGTAATGAAAATCATAAAACCAAGTATCAGTATAATTATTGGAAGTCTTTCCGTTTCCGTTTTTTGTTTGGTTGTTTTTAGTTGTATCTATCTTATTTATCCATTTTTGTCTTGGATTATTATTATTAGCCTTTCCATTTTGGTAGGGCTTTTTTCTTATTTTATTTTTCGTTTTTTCATTTTTCGTTTGGTGAAATCGCGGTTAGATTTGATTTTGAAAAATGTATTTGCTATATCCAATGATCATCGTATTAATAACATCAACAAAACGACAGATGTTTTAATCGATTCAGTGGAGTTGGAAATAGAAGGATGGGAAAGTGAAAAAATCAAAGAAATCGATAAACTAAAAGAACAAGAAGAATTTCGTCGAGAATTTTTAGGGAATTTATCCCATGAGCTAAAAACCCCGATTTTTTCTATTCAAGGGTATATTTTAACCTTATTGGATGGGGGCATTGACGATCCAAAAGTAAATAAATTGTTTTTAGAAAGGGCATCAAAAGTAACCGATCGAATGGTGAGTATTATTGATGATTTGGATCAAATAACAAAAATAGAAGCTGATTCATTAAAACTAGAAATTCGTCCGTTCGATTTAATCGAATTAATTCATGATATTATAGAATCATTAGAAAAATTAGCCAAAGAAAAAAAAATATCACTAAAAATAAATAGAGAAAACAACGTAATCGTTGAGGCTGATAAACATAAAATAGCTCAAGTACTTACGAATCTTATCGGAAACTCAATTTTTTACGGAAATAGTAACGGCAACACACTAATTTCGGTTGAAAATGTTGATAATCTCGTATTGGTAACTGTTGCCGATGACGGTCCTGGAATTGAAGAAATTCACCTGAATCGATTGTTTGAACGTTTTTACCGTGTAGAAAAAAGTAGAAACAGAAATGAAGGGGGATCTGGGTTAGGTTTGGCAATTGTAAAACACATATTAGAGGCTCACGGGCAATCCGTAACTGTGAAAAGTCATGTAGGTAAAGGGAGTGTTTTTTCATTTACATTAAATCGATCCAAGAGTAATACGGTTGGGCTATATTCTTCACGAGGAGTACAAATTAAATAAGTCCTTTTTAGCGAACTTCAAATCACAATTTTTCATTTACTTGAAATATAAGTATCTTAGTTGAAAATTAATTCGAGTAATGTTAAAAATCGTTTTATTTATCTTATTCATAGCTTGTTTTTCATTGAGTCATACTCAACCGTTTTTGAATGACAATAATACCCATTCTACCCCGTCCAATCAATCGCAAGACCAAAGAGTTCTTTTAGAAAATAAAGGTCAATGGCCTGAAGGTGTTTTATTTCGGACCAACATGACCGGGGGAAAAGTGTGGTTACAACAACAAAAAATGGTTTACCACTTGCAGGATTATTCCGCTATGCAAAAAGCACATGCCATGCAAGATCCAACTTTTCAGAGCGATGCAGTTAGTCAAACAGTAATTCACGTAAATTTTGAAGGAGCCAATTTTGTGTCGAACATTGAAAAGACGGGTAAATCCAAATTCTATTATAACTTTTTCAAAGGAAAGGATCGTTCAAAATGGGCTTCAGATGTACATGGATACAAGGAAGTGATTCTAAAAGAAATTTATGCTGGAATAGATTACAAACTTAAAACACAAGGTGACGAGGTCAAATATGAATTTCATGTAAAACCGGCTATTTCTCCTGATATTATTCAACTCAATTATGCGGGTCAAAAACACATGTTTGTAGATTCAAGTGGCAACCTCATTCTTGAAACGGAGTTAGGAAAAGTGATGGAAAAAAAGCCCTACGCTTATCAAATGATTCATGGAAAAGAAATTCAAGTTGAATGTAATTTTGAATTATCAGAAGGAAGAGTGACTTTCAAATTAGGAAAATACAATACCAAGCTCCCTTTAATCATTGACCCGACTTTGATTTTTGCCACGTATAACGGAGGAAATTCTGATAATTTCGGAATGACAGCAACGTATGGTAACGATGGATCAGCCTATTCGGGTGGAACGGTTTATGGAAATGACTACCCCAATCCGGATACCTTAGCATTCGACATCAATTCAAACTTTACTGTTTTCAATGGTAATTATGGAATAACTGATGTGTTTCTCTCGAAGTATTCTGCAGATGGAACACAGATGCTTTGGGGAACTTTTTTAGGCGGGGGCGACAACATCTCTGGAACAGAAACAGCAAATAGCTTGATTTGTGATGCCAATGATAACCTCTATGTTTTTGGAGCAACCTCCAGCTACGATTTCCCAATCACGCCAGGAGCCTACGATTCTACGCACAATGGAGGAGGAACCGATAATGCTAACTTCTTATTCAATGGAATATATTTTCAAAACTTAGGAACAGATATTTATGTTGCAAAACTAAGTTCCGATGGACATACATTATTGGGATCAACTTTTGTTGGTGGCACTGGTAATGACGGTATTAGCTATGATGTTGCAGGACTCCCCTATAATTCCGTAGCAAGTTATACTGGACTGAATTCTAATTATGGGGATCAATTTCGCGGAGAAATAATGTTGGATGCTTCTAACAATGTTTTAATTGCATCTAGTACTAAATCAACGGATTTCCCAACTCAAGGGGCCGTTCAAAACACCAATTCAGGTGGCCAAGACGGTGTTGTTTTCAAACTCTCATCTGATTTTCAAAATTTGATGTTTTCTACCTATTATGGTGGTTCGGACGATGATGCTTGTTTTTCTGTGAAAGTAGATGGGAATCAAAACATTGTCTTTGCAGGAGGCACAAAATCCAGTAATTTATTAGGTACAACCGGAGGTTGGCAACCGAATTATGGAGGAGGAATTACAGATGGATTTGTTACAAAACTAACACCAAGCGGTAATTCGATCACTCAAGCCAGCTATGTTGGAAAAATACAATACGATCAAGTTTTCTTTGTAGAAATCGACCGCATGAATAATGTATTTCTACTTGGACAATCCATTGGTGGACAATTTCCTGTTGTTAATGCCGCATACTCAAATGGCGCAAGTAGTAATTTTATACTAAAATTGAATCCTGCACTAACTTCAAATTTAGCCTCTACACGTTTTGGAAATGGATCACCAGCTATTCACATTTCTCCAGCAGCATTTTTAGTTGATGTTTGCGGAAATATTTATGTGTCTGGATGGGGCGCTAATATTTTGCAGGCAGCTCCACTTTCAGGCATGCCAGTAACCTTTGATGCCTTTCAGCCGAATTCACCCAATGGATTTGATTTCTATTTATTTGTGCTTAAAGGTGATTTTAATAGCCTGCTTTATGCCACCTATTTGGGAGGAAATCAAGCCCAAGAACACGTAGATGGCGGCACTTCTCGCTTTGATAAAAATGGAATTGTTTACCAATCTGTATGCGGTGGTTGCGGTGGTTTTTCTGATTTTCCGACGACAACAAATGCCTGGTCAAATTCGAATAATAGCTCAAATTGTAATAATATTATTTACAAGTTCAGTACGGAAGTAATTCCGATTGCCGATTTTAGTGCAGACCAAACCATTGGGTGTGCCGACTTTACCGTTACATTTGATAATTTTTCAACGGATGACGATACTTATTTATGGGATTTCGGAAATGGAAATATTGATACTTCTACTTTCAATCCGGTTATTACGTTCGATTCAGCAGGAATCTACAGTGTTTTTTTATATGTCACAGATAGCGTTTGTCAGTTGACAGATACCGCCCAAATCACCATTCAAGTAGTTGATCCTATTACTATTAATTTGCCGCAAAATATATTCCTATGTAATTCTAATCCTTTTAATCTTGTGGCAGATTCAGACGGCACTGCAAATAGTTTTATTTGGTCAGCAAGTCCTGACTTTAGTAATCCGTTAAATAACCCTATTGATTCTAATATTATAGTTTCTAGCGCTGGTTCCTATTATGTTCAAGCTTCAAATGGGTTGTGTTCTGCCACAGATAGTACGGTTGTTGTTTTTGATGCCCCTTCACAGGCCAGTTTTACACCTTCTGATACACTAGGATGTGGACCGTTTACGATCGGGTTTGAAAACACTTCTGTTTTTTCAAACTATTTTCTCTGGGATTTTGGCAATGGCGAATTAGACTCGGTTAATTTTGAGCCTAGCGTAACCTATACTTCTCCAGGAATTTTTACGGTTAGTTTATTAATTGCTGATCCAGATTGTCCTACTTCAGACACGGCTTATTTTTCCATCGAGGTGGTTCAAGCTGTAACCTCTTCGCTGAATGATGTTGTTTCATTGTGTGATACTGTTCCTGTTTTATTAGTTGGAAATTCCAATGGAACGGCGAATGAATTTCTTTGGTCATCCAATTCAAATTTGTTAGACACGTTAAATTCCAATCTACAAGATTCTACCTTAAATCTAAGCACTCCACAAAGCGGATATTACTATTTTTCGGCTTCCAATGGCGTGTGTTCACTACTAGATAGCGTTCAAATTAATTATACCACAATTTCCTTTGAATTAGCTGCATTAGATTCAATTTGTGCAGGTGATTTATCAACTGTTGTAGCCAACAATCTCAATCCAACTCTTGCTTTATCGTATTTATGGACGCCAAATTCAATTATTCCCAATCCAAGTAATACAAACACGGTCTCGGTTCAGCCTTCGTTCTCCCAAAATGTGTACCTTACAGCCTCTGCTAATGGTTGTTCTGTCGATGACTCCATCTTCATCACAGTTTCGGCTATTGATCCATTAAGCGTCATTGCAAGTGCATCACAGTATATTGTGGCTCCCGGATCAACCGTAACACTCTTTGGTGCTCCATCAGGATTGCTTTCCTACTCTTGGTCACCCGTAACAGGTTTATCGAATGCGGAAATGCAGCAAACAAATGCGGTAGTTGACGAAACGACAATTTATACATTAACAGTTTCAGATGGAATTTGTACGCGCTCAGATACTACTGAGGTTAAAGTGTATGAAATCATTTGCGAAGACCCATTTGTTTTTATCCCCAATGCCTTTTCACCCAATGGTGATAACAACAATGACGTCTTGTACGTGCGCGGATTATTCATTGAAAAAATGATTTTCAGGGTATTCGACCGATGGGGGGAACTAGTTTTTGAATCTTCTGATCCTGCAATTGGGTGGGACGGCACATTTAGAGATAAAAAATTAGACCCGGATGTTTATGATTTCTATCTGGATGTAACCTGTATCGGAGGATTGAAATCAATAACCAAAGGAAATGTAACATTAATGAAATAAGCATGAAAAAAATAATTACTGCCAAATCAGAGAAATTCTTAGAAAATTATTTAAATAATCCAAGCCCAACTGGGTTTGAATCGGAAGGACAAAAATTATGGTTGGAGTATGTAAAACCATACGTGGGTGATTATTTGGTAGATAATTACGGGTCTGTTGCTGGAATTATAAATCCTGGCATGAACTACAAAGTAGTGATTGAAGCGCATGCCGATGAAATTTCTTGGTTCGTGCATTACATTACCAAAGATGGATTTATTTACTTAAAAAGAAATGGTGGGTCCGACCACATGATCGCGCCCTCTAAACGTGTAAATATTCACACCGATAAAGGAATTGTGAAAGCCGTTTTTGGTTGGCCTGCTATTCACACGCGGCAGGTAAAAGATGAAACACCAAGCATGAAAAATATTTTCTTGGATTGTGGATGTGCCACAAAGGAAGAAGTGGAAGCCATGGGCGTTCATGTAGGATGTGTTGCGACATTTGAAGATGAATTCATTATCCTCAACAAAAACAAATACGTTGGGCGTGCACTAGACAACCGAATGGGTGGGTTTATGATTGCCGAAGTGGCTCGTTTACTAAAAGAAACAAAAACTAAATTACCTTTTACGCTTTACGTCGTGAATGCTGTTCAAGAAGAAATTGGCTTACGTGGTGCAGAAATGATTGCCCATAGAATTAAACCGGATGTTGCTTTGATTACGGATGTTTGTCATGATACAGGCACGCCTATGGTGGACAAAATTGAAAATGGGGATCAAAAATCGGGAGATGGGCCTGTATTGACGTATGGACCTGCCGTTCAAAATAATTTCTTAAAGCAAATAATAAAAGCGGCCCAGGACAATAAAATACCGTTTCAACGAGCTGCCGTTTCGCGTTCTACTGGAACTGATACAGATGCCTTTGCCTATTCCAATGAAGGAGTTACAAGTGCCTTAATTTCGTTGCCACTGCGCTATATGCATACCACAGTAGAAATGGTGCATAAAGAAGACGTGGAAAACTGCATTCGTTTGATTTTCGAAACACTACAAACGATACAGTCTGGTCAAGATTTCAGGTATTTGAAATAGGGTTAGAACATTACGCCAAAAGAACCACTTTAATGGTTTGCCATCAATCAAAACAAAAAACCACCCCGATTGTAGTGGTTAAACATTAATCCAGATGTTTATTTTTTAATCGCGTCATTGATTATTTTTTAATATTTTTAGTGTTTCCTTCAATATTTTTCGCTAACTTGAAGTGAAGATTAATTTAAAATGTCAAAATCATATTCAAAAATTTGGGTTCATGCCGTCTGGTCAACAAAAAACAGAATGCCACTCATTCATCCAAAAATCGAGCAACAATTATTTGAGTTTCTACAACAAGAGTTGAAAAAAACAGGTTGTATGGTGAGTATTGTCAATGGAATGCCCGACCATGTTCATTGTTTGTTTGGAATCAATCCTCAAAAATCAATAACCGATATTATCAAACAAATCAAAGGAAGTAGTTCCCATTTTATCAATAGCAACAATTTAATTACGGAAAAATTTAGTTGGCAACGTGGATTTGGGGCGTTTGGTGTATCGCACTCGGCCGTGGATAATGTTTATGGATACATTCGCGACCAAAAACAACATCACAAAAAACGCTCATTCGAATCGGAATACATAAAATTCATGGAATTACATGGGTTTGAGAATGTGAAAATGGAAAATGAATAAATCGTTGAAACGATTATGAAATCATAACCAAATATCCCATAGGTGCGGGATTAATCCCGCACCTATGGGATGAACACCACATCCCCCAACCATTTTAATGGTTTATCCAAAACAAAAAACCACCCCGGGTTGAGGTGGTTGAAAATTGTACTTTTATATCCTACCAACAATTTTGCCAGGTCGCACCATCATAAACACGTAGTTTATTTAAGGTGCTGTCAAAATACATATCTCCCTTGGCTGGAGTTGTTGGGGCAGTAGCAATTGGTTCGAGACGCATAACGGCATTTACATGTAATGTTCGAGCTGGAGAGGATGTGCCAATTCCAAAATTTCCGCCATGATTTTGAAAGTAACTATTACCGCCATCTACTGCTATAGATGCTGATATAGATGTAGTACCATTTCCACGCATAAAGCTTATGTATTTCGAGCCGGTGGTGTTTGTCGATCGAAAGAAACGAACATTAACATCTGTGCCATTTGTAGGACTCAATACATCAAAATCGTATTGAGTTAATGTTGACGTATAATTTAAGTCATTACTAAATCTTTGTAAATTATTATTGTCATAAATAGTAAAAACATTTGCAGGTGAACTTGTAGATCTGGAAGAAATTTCTCCAAGTATATCTAGTTTACTAACTGGAGTTGTTGTTCCAATTCCAACATTTCCAGAAGATGAAATCACCATTCTTACTGTGTTTTGTGCATAAGAATCACTTTGAGTAGTTGTTGCTCCTGTTGCAAAAAATAAATCTTGTGGTACGGAGCTTGATGTAACATTTCCGTTAACTTTGCTACCAATAACAATACTGCCAATTGAAGGGCTATTAACTGAATTCGAGGTTCCATTGTAACCAGAGAGTACTAATCCACCAATGTAATCATTATTAATAACAGAAATTGGGTTGGTTAAAGATCCTCTAAATTTATTTAAGTGTAATAATGAAGCAAAATTATTACTAGAATATTGAGAAAACCCAGCGCCTCTAATTGCGGATGTATTATCAGTTCTTATATCAAGAGAGAGATTAGGTGATGATGTCCCTATACCCACCTTTTTAAACGTATAAATTGTGTCGGCGTTTACGCTCCACGAATCTGTATTTTTAGCATGTAAAGCATATGGCACGCTCAATAATTGGCTTGTTCCTGCAATAGAATAACTTGTTCCTCCTGCTGGGTCAGTTTCTGTTTTCACAAAATATGGACCGTTTGCCCAATTTATAGTTG
>CAMAQX010000080.1 GCA_945860455.1 Lishizhenia tianjinensis | reverse complement strand
CTATTCATCCATGTGTAGAGAAGGGTAACTCCTGCCATTAATAAAGTAAACAAACTAACGTGATCACCATAAAGTGGAATACTAAAGCTAAAATCAAGAATGGAATCAAAAGAAGATAAATCTTCTGCCCATAAAAACGATTGTTGTCTCAACTCAAACGCCGCAGGGAAAAATCGGAATACAGCTAATAATATCGGCATTTGAATGAGCATGGGAACGCATCCTGCTAAAGGACTTGCACCTGATTCTTTATAGAGACTCATCATCTCCATCTGTTTTTTCATTGCGTCTTCCTTATTCGGGAAACGGGCATTTAGTTCATCAATTGCTGGTTTTAAAATTCTCATCTTCACCGATGAGGTAAACATTTTCCATTGTACCGGCATCAATATCAATTTCAAAATTAATGTCAGTAATAAAATAGCAATACCAACACTAATTCCATTATCAACTAATAAACTGAATATGGGTTGAACGGCATACATGTTTATCCATCTGAAAAGGCCCCAACCAAAATTGAGTATTATGTCGTAATCTTGTCCCATGGATTTCAAAACTTCGTAATCATTTGGTCCAAAAAACCAGTTCATGTTGAATGTTGTTTCGCCTCCTTTAATTGTTCCCAAAACAAGTGTCGACTTATAGTTTTTAATATGAGATTGATATTTAGGATTAGTTTCAGTATAATTCTGAACTGCCAAATTACTTCCAGTTTTTAAAAATGGATTTTCTGGTCGTAAGATGGACGAAAAATAGCTTTGTTTGTAGGCGATCCATGTTAAATCATCTTCCGCGACTAAATCGTCATCACTTGCTTCACTCAAATAACTAAATCCCTCTGTTTTCTGGTTGTAACAAATGGTTGAAACACGCCTTTGTTCATCCAATAAACGTTCTGTTTTTAAGTAGTTTGTATTCCAATCGAAATTAACATTGGATCCTGTATTTCCTTTAAAACCAACCATTTTAATGGAATAATCCAAGGTGTAATTATCCTTGCTAATTGAATAGGTTTGAATGATTTCGTTTCCAGCAGGTGTTTTAGCCGTTAAAATAATTTTGGAAGAACTAACCGTTGATTTTTCAAAAAGTAGGGAAGAAGTTGATATGGCTTTATTACCATCCATCACTTGAATTCCTATTGATTGGTCGCCTTTGTTAAACAAACATAAACCTCGATCCTTCGCGAGTATATTACCATTTAATTTTGACACAAAACTAGAATATGAATTAAATTCTTTTAAGTAAACAGCTTCAATTTGTCCACCCTTTGTGCTTAAGTCAATGGCTAATTTAGTATTTTCTATTTTTAAAGTCTCTTCTTTTTTGAGAACTGGTTTGGCGATAGTATCTGTACTGTCATTAACAAGTGTTTTGGGTAAGGCGTTTTGTTTTTTTATCGCTGCTTTTTTTGCTGTTAACGCTTGATTTTTTTGAATAGCAAGTTCTTTTTGTTGTGCTGCCTTGATTTCTTCATCAGTTGGTTGATTAACAAGGGTGTAAACAGTTAATAATAAACCGAGTAAAACGATTCCAACAACGGTATTTCTTTCCATTATTTTTATTTTTTATTTTGTAGCGCAGCTTGAATGAAAGCTACGAAAAGTGGATGAGGTTTATCCACAGTACTTTTGTATTCTGGGTGAAATTGAGTACCAACAAACCAAGGATGATTCGGGATTTCTACTATTTCTACTAATCCCGTTTCTGGATTTTTTCCTGTCGCCATCATTCCTGCATATTCAAAATCCGTGAGGTACGAGTTGTTAAACTCAAAACGGTGTCTATGTCTTTCTGAGATAATATCAGTGTTGTATGCATTGGAAACCTTCGTTTTTGGTTTCAACTGACATTTGTATGCCCCCAAACGCATTGTTCCTCCTAAATCTGCAATGGTTTTTTGCTCTTCCATCATGCTAATAACGGGATGCTTAGTCGATTCATTAATCTCAGTGGTATGCGCTTCCTCTAAGCCTAATACATTACGCGCGAATTCAATAACAGCACATTGCATACCCAAACAGATACCAAAAAACGGAATGTTATTTTCTCGAGCATATTGAACAGCTTCAATTTTACCTGAAATTCCGCGTGAACCAAAACCTGGTGCAACAATAATTCCATCCAATTCACTTAGTTCATTGGAAATATTTGATTTTGATAGCTTTTCAGAATGAATCCATTTGACATTTACTTTCGTTTCATTAGCAACTCCAGCATGTATAATTGATTCACTAATTGATTTGTACGAGTCTTTCAATTCTACATATTTACCAATCAAACCAATCGTTATTTCATGCACGGGATTCTTCAATTTACTGAGAAAGGAAGTCCAATTAGATAGATCAGGCGTGGATTTAGTTGGTAAACCTAATTTTTCCAAAACAACCTTGTCTAATTCTTCGGCTTGCATGAGCAAAGGAACATCATAAATTGATTCAGCATCGCGTGATTCAATCACGGCATTCATCGAAACATTGCAAAACTTGGCAATTTTCCTACGTAGATTTAAATCTAACTCATGTTCTGTCCTGCAACATAAAATATCGGGTTGAACCCCCAATTCCATCATTTGCTTCACCGAATGTTGCGTAGGTTTTGTCTTTAATTCTCCCGCTGCAGCTAAATAAGGAACCAAGGTTAAATGTATAACGATACAATCTTTTTCAAACTCCCAAAGCATTTGTCGAACCGATTCCACGTAGGGCAATGATTCAATATCACCAACGGTCCCACCAATTTCAGTAATTACGATATCAAATTTACCTTCTTTAGATACCGCTTGAATTCGATCTTTTATTTCATCTGTTATGTGAGGAATAACTTGAACTGTTTTTCCTAAAAATTCGCCGCGTCGTTCTTTTTCAATAACTGCTTGATAAATTCTACCTGTGGTAACATTGTTGGCTCTAGAGGTTGGAACATTTAAAAAACGTTCATAATGTCCTAAATCTAAATCCGTTTCCGCTCCATCATCGGTAACAAAACATTCACCGTGTTCATAGGGGTTTAGCGTTCCTGGATCAATATTGATATAGGGATCGAGTTTTTGAATCGTAGCCGAATACCCTCTTGCTTGAAGTAATTTGGCTAACGATGCGGAAATAATTCCTTTTCCCAGAGATGATGTTACTCCCCCGGTTACAAAAACATACTTGGTTGAATTGGACATGAAACTAATTTGTAACTACGGAGCGCAAAGTTAATACATCCAAAGAGAAGGTTACCTATTTTTTATTAACAAATTAGATAATTTATTCATTATCGCAGCAAGGAGATATTTCCGGTTTTAATCTTTTTGGATCCGTTCACATAAATTACCAGTGCCTGATACGCGTAAATTCCGGATGAACAGTCAACACTATTGTAGGTTCCATCCCATGAAAAATAAAGGGACGAACTAGAGAAAATTTGCTCTCCCCACCGATCATAAATGAAAAAATCAATGGATTCTACCGTTTCATTGGCAATAATAGAAAAATGTTCGTTTTGCGTATTTCCGTATTGATTGGGACTAAATGCCGTTGGAATAAAAACGCCGTCATTTTCTGGCACTACATCAACTATGGGACAATTAAATCGTGTTGTGTCTGTGGACAGAAACACGGCTCCATTTCCTATTTTATTTTGATCCAAAAAAAGCTCAAAATACCCATTGCCGTATGCACAACACAATCCATCATTCCCGGAATCATTCATTACAAATAGTAGGCATGCTGTTGAGTCCACACAAACTGAATCGCCTAAATAAATGCCGGAGGAGATCAAGGTGTTGTTTTCAAATAAGTTCCAGCTAATTTCACTCAGAAACAAATCAGGTTGAATGACAATAATAAGCTCTTTTTCATGAGGAAGGCATTGTGAAAAAATAGTTGTCACATTCATCAATAGAAAAAACAAAATTAATTTCTTGCTCATAAATCAAAATTCAGCATTATTGTACTACAATAAGCGGGTGTGTGCGGGAATTTTTGAACATTTTGTAAATAGAATTATTGCCCTATTTTCCTTGAATTTTAGCTATATTTGTTTGTGTTCAAATTTAGATTGATTTTATTTCCTTTGTCGTTTCTCTATAAATGCATCACGACTACACGCAATTTTCTGTTTGAAAAGGGGATTTTCTCACCTAAAATAATCCCCATTAAGTCCATTGTAATTGGAAACCTATCTGTTGGTGGAACGGGCAAATCTCCAGTAACAATTTATCTTGCAAATCTTTTATCTTCACAATTAAATACAGCGATATTGAGTAGGGGATATGGTAGAAAAACGAAAGGGTTTATCGAAGTTTCTGAGGATGCTGAAACCATACAAGTGGGCGATGAACCTTTGATGTTTCAAAATATTTTTGGAAACGCTGTTACTGTTGCTGTTTGCGAAAGTAGAAATGAAGGAATTGAAAAATTGGTAAACCTTGACCCACAATTAGAATTGATTTTGCTGGATGATGCTTTTCAACACCGACAAACGAAAGCAGGATTCAATATTTTGTTAACAACTTTTCAATCTCCCTTTTTTACCGATTTTATTTTACCTTCGGGCAACCTAAGAGAATCCCGCAATGGTGCGAATCGAGCGGATGTGATTTTGGTGACGAAATGTCCAGTGAATTTGGATATTGAAACTCAAAACAAGTATAGAGAATCCCTTTTGCCCTATCACAAACCTGTTTTTTTTGCACATATTTTTTATAGAGAATTGATTTCTTTTACGTTCGAAATACCAAAGGTGTCAAACATTCTTTTAGTTACTGGTATTGCTCAAACAATTGATTTAGTGAGTTATTTGGAAACGAATTTTTTAGTAGATCACATTCCTTTTTCAGATCACCATGAATTTACATTGAATGATATCGAAAAAATTCATCGAAAATTTGATACCTTTGCACAGGCTGATAAGGCAATCGTTACTACCTACAAGGATTACATGCGATTAAAAAAGAATGTTTCTGTTTGGGGATTGGACTCGTTTCCATGGTACTTTTTGCCTATTTCAGTAGCAATAAATAATGAAACTGAATTTATTAAATTAATACAAAGTTATGTTAGAAAAAATTAAAGAATCTGCAGCTTATATTAGCTCAAAAACAACTGTAAATCCTACTGTGGGAATAATCTTAGGAACAGGATTAGGCGGTTTAGTAAAAGAAATCAATATCATTGATACAATTCCTTATGAAGACATTCCTAATTTCCCTGTTTCAACAGTTGAAAGTCATTCAGGAAAATTAATTTTTGGAGAATTAGGAGGAAAGAAGGTTGTCGCTATGCAAGGACGTTTTCATTATTACGAAGGATATTCGTTGCAACAAGTCACTTTTCCCGTTCGTGTAATGAAACTATTAGGAATTGAAAGACTTTTTGTTTCCAATGCCTCAGGGGGTGTAAATCCTGATTTTGAGGTGGGTGAAATCATGATACAAGATGATCACATTAATTTGTTTCCAGGAAATCCGTTGATTGGAAAAAATATCGATGAATTAGGACCACGATTTCCAGATATGAGTGAACCATACGACCATCACATGATTGAATTGGCTAAGACAATTGCTACTGAAAACAATATTAAAGTTTCCGTTGGAATCTATGCTGGATTAACTGGACCAACGCTTGAAACCCCTGCTGAATATATGTATGTACGTAATATTGGTGCGGATGCCGTTGGTATGTCAACCGTTCCAGAAGTAATAGTGGCGCGTCACATGGAAATTCCTTGTTTTGCTATTTCAATCATTACCGATTTGGGGGTTCCTGGAAAAATTCAAAAAGTAAGTGTACAAGACGTAATAGAAGTTGCGAGCCGTCAAGAACCAAAAATGACTTTGATTATGCGTGAATTAATTGCTCGAATCTAATTTATGGAATCAGCCATTAGGGAAAAATATGAGGTGGTTATTGGGTTGGAAGTGCATGCTCAAATGCTTACTAAATCTAAAGCATACTCAGATGATGTGAATGAATATGGAGCTTCACCAAATTCTAATGTGAGTGCAATTACGCTTGGTCATCCAGGGACTTTACCTAAGATGAATAAAAAAACCATTGAGTATGCGATTAAATTAGGTTTGGCGTGTGGGTGTGAGATAGCTGAAAAACAATATTTTGCACGTAAAAACTATTTTTACCCGGATTTACCCAAAGGTTACCAAATTACACAGGATAAAACACCTATATGTACAGGTGGACAAATTTGGATTAAATCCGAAAATGGAAATGAAAAAAGCATTGGCATTACTCGAATTCACATGGAGGAAGACGCCGGAAAAAGCATTCATGATGTCGATGTTTTTGATACGCTAGTTGATTTGAATCGTGCGGGAGTTCCTTTGTTAGAGATTGTTTCTGAACCCGATTTGCGCTCTTCCCAAGATGCCTATTCTTATTTAACAGAGGTTCGTAAACTCGTTCGTTACCTTGATATTTGTGATGGAAATATGGAGGAAGGATCGTTGCGTTGTGATGCAAATGTATCTGTACGTTTAATTGGTCAAGCGGAATTTGGTACCAAAGTAGAAGTAAAGAATATGAATTCGATTCGGAATGTTCAAAGGGCAATCGAGTTTGAAATTATCCGACAAATTGAAGTACTTGAAAATGAGGGTGAACTCTCGCAGGAAACGCGAAGTTTTGACGCCCTCAAAGGCATAACGATTTCAATGAGAACAAAAGAAGCGGCCAACGATTACAGGTATTTCCCCGAACCAGATTTACAGCCATTAGTTGTCTCTCCGTCGCAAATTGAATTAGTGAAACATGAAATGCCCGCTTTACCGCGTGAATTATTACAAAAATATACATCGCAGTATGGCTTAACTGATTACGATGCAACGAATCTTACGGATAATAAAGCGATAGCCTCTTTTTATGAATCATTGTTGGTTTACACAGCAAATTATAAAGCTGCGGCAAACTGGGTCATGGGAGATGTTAAATCATACTTAAATGAAAATGGTGTTGATATTACATCCTTTCCGATTGACGTAAAACGAATTGCTCAATTGATTGCTTTGATTGATGAAGGGAAAGTTTCTTATTCAATAGCCTCTCAACGCATTTTTCCGGAATTGTTGATCTCAAACGACTTGTCGCCAATCGAAATAGCAGAAAAGTTAAATCTGGTGCAAGACTCCGATGAAGGAATAATTTTGGCATTTATTCAGCAAGTAATTGATGAAAATCCTTCTGAAGTGAATAGATATAAAAATGGTGAAAAGCAGTTAACAGGATTTTTTATGGGGCAATTGATGAAAGTTTCCAAAGGAAAGGCAGATCCTAAATCTGCGAATTCACTTTTACGATCAAAATTAGAAGAATGAAGAATGTGAAAATAATAGCGAGTTTATTGCTGCTTTTAATTGGGTTTTCTTGCTCTGAATCCGAAGATACTGAAGATTCTATTAAAGATAACTTTGAGGTATCAGGAACCATAAAAAAAGCATCGAATAAAAAAATATTTTTAGTTAGCACAAATCCTGAAGGAAATCAAAAGGAGGTTGCCAATGGGATAATAGATGGTAACGGCAATTTTCAGTTAATTGGACACATTGATCATTTTGATGCATTTCAATTGGTATTGGAAAACGAGAATAAAGTTTTGGAATTGGTAATTGCTCCAAGCGATAAAATCAAGTTAAATACTTCTTATGATAAATTTGATGTTGAACCCAATATAAGTGGCGTTTCGTGGGCAAAACAAGCGAATGAATTTACGCGACTTAAGAGTAATTTTTTAGCCAAACAAACAGCTTTGCGAAATGAAAATCCAAGGATAACGAAAGAAGAATCTCAGGTTTTTTTAGATGTTATAATGAAGGAATTAGACTCAAATGCAGTAAACTTGGTTAAACAGAATAAAAAATCAGATTTCAATTTAGTCTTGTTTTCATTTTTAGCTCCAATTCAATCCATGGACGAATGGGATCCAACTCATTTGAAACTCATGCAAGAAGTTGTCTCAAATTTAAAGGCGAAACATCCTGAAGCGCCTCGTGTGCAGATGATTGAACAACAAACGGGACAAATTGAACGAATATACCAAGAGGAAATTTTGATGAAGGAAGGAAAAATGGACGCACCGGATTTCACACTGAAAACACCGGAAGGCAAAGAAATAAAATTGTCTATGCTGAAAGGTCAGATTGTTTTAATTGATTTTTGGGCTTCTTGGTGCGGACCATGTAGACAAGAAAGTCCAAATGTTTTAAGATTATACAATCAATATAAAGCGGATGGATTTACGATTTTCTCAGTTTCGTTAGACGATAATGCCGATAAATGGAAAGAAGCGATTAAAAAAGATGGATTGATTTGGCCCAATCATGGAAGTGATTTACAAGGCTGGAAAACGTCGTTAACTCAATTATATGGATTCAATTCAATTCCTCATACTGTATTAGTGAATAAAGAAGGCAAGATAATTGGTAGAGGACTGCGCGGAGTAGCATTGGAAAATAAATTAAAAAAAATCTTTACTAAATGAAAAAAAATATTCTTTTAATCTGTTCTGGAATAGTTTTTCTTTTTTCAGGGAAAGCACAGACTGAAATTCAAGTTTCTGTAACAGGAATAATTGCAAATACTGAATTTAAGAAGATTGAATTGGTGAAAATTACTAATGGTGTTGCAACAAATTTGATCGACTCAGAATTATCAAAAAGTGGTTCATTTAAATTCATTGGTAAACTTCCAAGTGCTGATTATTACCACGTAAAATTAAATAATCAGTTGATTCCATTAGTATTGAGAAACAATTCGGATATTAAAATTTATGGGGATGGAAAACAATTAGATAAGTTTTGTAATATCGTTAATTCAAACGAGTCACAGCAGTTAATGGAATTTCAACGAGCAGAAAATAATTGGATGCGTGTGTACGACTCCGCAACTAAAGCAATTCAATTAAATCCCACGCTCCAAAAAGAAATTTATGATAAAATTACACCGCGTTATATGGAGTTTGAGCAGTTTAAACAAAATTACGTTCAACTGAATCAAAATTCCGCAGCCTTGTTTCCAATGATTAAAATGATTGATCCGAACAAAGATTTTGATAATTATCAACTTATTGTAACTCAAGTTATAAATGCATTTTCTGAAAGTCCATCTGTACAAGCTGAAAACACAAGGTATCTGCAATTTAGAAAGAAATTAATTGATGATAATCCTTTGGCAAAAGGTAAAATAGCTCCTGACTTTGAAGAGTTAAAAACAGATGGGAAAACAAAAATGAAACTTTCAGATTTAAAAGGAAAAGTGGTATTAATCGATTTTTGGGCATCTTGGTGTGGTCCATGTAGAGCTGAAAACCCGAATGTAGTTAAGACATACGCCAAATATAAAGATTCAGGGTTTACTGTGATGAGTGTTTCATTGGACAGTGATAAAACTAAATGGTTAAGTGCTATTGAAAAAGATGGATTGCTTTGGCCTAATCATGTATCAGATCTAGGTGGTTGGAATAGCAAAGTAGCTCAACAATATGGTGTTAGAAGTATTCCGCTTACTATTTTAATTGATCAAGAAGGGAAAATTGTCAATACTAATTTGCGAGGGCCAGCATTGGAAACTGAACTTCAGAAAATCTACGGGTTTTAATTTGTCTGAAAAGAAAAATATCTACTGTGCTTCCGATTTTCATTTGGGAGTTCCATCCTATGAAAAGAGTTTAGAGCGCGAAAAAAAAATTGTTGCT
>CAMAQX010000079.1 GCA_945860455.1 Lishizhenia tianjinensis | reverse complement strand
TTGGAGTGATAGCACCATCAGATAAAGCTGATCCTGCACGTACATAATCATTTTCTTGAACCAAGATATGTTTAGATAGTGGAACCATGTATTTTTTCTCCTCACCCGTTCTTGAAATAACAGAAATTTCACGGTTACCACGTTTGATTTTTCCAAATTGAGCTGTCCCATCAATTTCAGCCACAACAGCTGGATTAGAAGGATTACGCGCTTCAAACAATTCAGTTACTCGTGGAAGTCCTCCTGTGATATCACCTGTTTTTCCAGCTAATCGGGGTATTTTTACCAAAATTTCACCAGCTTCAATCTTAACACCTTCTGTTACAGATATATGCGCATCAACTGGTAAAGAATATTCTCTTAATATTTCCTTCGATTTTGGGTCAATAATGTGAATACTTGGACTTCTCTTTTTATCTCTTGATTCGATGATTACTTTTTCAGTAAAACCAGTTTGCTCATCGACCTCCTCTCTAAAGGTTATCCCTTCAACGATACTATCAAAAACAACTTTACCCGGAACTTCAGAAATAATCAAGGCATTGTATGGATCCCATTTACAAATTACATCGCCTTTCTTAATTTTATCTCCCGTTTTAACAATTATATCAGATCCATAAGGAATATTGGCATTCATAACCACAATTCCTGTTTTATCATCCGTAATTTTCAATTCAGCAGAACGACCAACAACAATTGAACGAACAGTACCATCCGTATTTACTTTTTCTATTGTTCTAAGTTCATCAATCTCTAATTTACCATTAGCTTTTGCTTTGATGTCAGAAATATCAGCGACATTGGATGCAGTACCCCCCACGTGGAATGTACGCAATGTTAACTGTGTTCCTGGCTCACCGATTGACTGTGCGGCAATTACACCAACGGCATCACCCAATTGGGCTAAACGGTGGTTAGATAAGTTTCGTCCGTAACATTTTGAACAAACACCTTTACGCATTTCACACGTCAAAACAGAACGAATCTCAACTTCTTCAATTCCTGCGGTTTCAATTGCTAAGGCAACTTCTTCAGAAATTAATTCTCCTGAAGCTATAATTAATTGATCAGAATCTGGTAGATAAACATCATGAACAGATGTTCTACCTAAAATTCTATCATATAATGGTTCAACAACTTCATCATTTTTCTTTAATGCAGTAGCAACAATACCTCTTAATGTTCCACAATCATTTGAATTAATGACAACATCTTGAGCAACATCAACTAAGCGTCGTGTTAAGTATCCAGCATCAGCCGTTTTAAGAGCTGTATCTGCAAGACCTTTACGTGCACCGTGAGTTGAAATAAAATACTCCAAAATTGACAATCCTTCTTTAAAATTTGATAAGATCGGATTCTCAATTATTTCTTGAGCACTTGCACCAGACTTTTGAGGTTTTGCCATCAATCCCCTCATTCCTGATAACTGACGAATTTGTTCTTTGGAACCCCTTGCACCAGAATCAAACATCATATAGATTGAATTAAAACCTTGACGGTCGCTTTTCAATTGATCCATTAATGTTTGAGTTAATTTGGCATTGGTATGAGTCCAGATATCAATAATTTGGTTATATCGTTCATTATTGGTAATGAGACCCATATTATAGTTCATCATTACCTCTTTCACATCATTATCTGCTTTTAGTACTAATTCATCTTTTTCTTTCGGGATAATAACATCATCCAAATTAAAAGACAGACCTCCTCTGAAAGCCATTTCATATCCCAATCCTTTGATATCATCTAAGAATTGAGCAGTACGAGAAGTTCCAGAAATTTTCAAAACATTACCAATGATATCTCGTAAAGCTTTTTTAGTCAATACATCATTTATAAATCCTACTTCTCTAGGAACTTTTTCATTAAACATTACTCTACCACAAGTGGTTTCTATAAGCATTAATGCAGGTTCCTTGTTTTCATTTAAATCATAGGATTTAACTTTAATATGAGCATGCAAATCCAATTTATTTTCATTGTAAGCAATAATTACTTCTTCAGGCGAATAAAAGGTACTTCCTTCACCTTTAACGATTGCTTCTGTCGTACTTTTCTTACCTTTGGTTATGTAATATAATCCCAAAACCATATCCTGAGAAGGTACAGCAATAGGAGCTCCATTGGCAGGATTTAATATATTATGAGATGCCAACATCAACATTTGAGCTTCTAAAATAGCAGCATTTCCAAGTGGTAAATGTACCGCCATTTGATCCCCATCAAAATCCGCATTGAAGGCAGTTGTAACCAATGGGTGTAAACGAATCGCTTTACCTTCAATCAATTTAGGTTGAAACGCTTGAATTCCCAAACGGTGCAAAGTTGGTGCTCTATTCAAAAGAACAGGATGTCCTTTCAAAATATTCTCCAAAATATCCCAAACAATTGGTTCTTTTCGATCAACAATTTTCTTTGCTGACTTAACAGTTTTAACAATACCGCGTTCAATCATCTTACGAATTACAAACGGTTTATAAAGTTCCGCAGCCATGTCTTTTGGCAAACCGCACTCATGTAATTTCAAATCAGGACCAACAACAATTACAGAACGAGCAGAATAATCAACCCGTTTTCCAAGTAAATTTTGACGAAAACGACCTTGTTTACCTTTCAATGAATCAGACAAAGATTTTAAAGCCCGGTTTGATTCAGTTTTTACGGCACTCGCTTTTCTTGAGTTATCGAATAAAGAGTCTACAGATTCCTGCAACATTCTTTTTTCATTCCGCAAAATAACTTCAGGTGCTTTAATTTCGATCAATCTTTTTAGACGATTATTACGAATAATTACCCTTCTATACAAATCATTTAAATCCGAAGTTGCGAATCTTCCTCCATCTAATGGAACCAAAGGACGTAATTCAGGTGGAATAACAGGAACAACCTTCACAATCATCCATTCTGGCCTGTTATCAATACGTTTTTGAGAATCACGCATTGACTCAACAACCTGAAGTCGCTTTAACGCTTCATTTTTACGTTGAACAGAAGTTTCATGATTCGCTTGGTAGCGCAGATCGTACGATAATTGTTCTAAGTCAAGATTTCTCAATAAATCATGCAACGCTTCAGCTCCCATTTTAGCTATAAACTTATTGGGATCATTGTCATCTAAGTATTGATTTTCTTTTGGTAGAGCATCTAAAATATCCAAATATTCTTCTTCAGTTAAAAAATCTGTTTCCTTTAAATGAATACCATCCAAAGTATTTGCTAAACCAGCATGAATAACAACATATCTTTCATAATAGATTATTTGATCTAATTTTTTAGATGGTAACCCCAACATGTAACCAATTTTATTTGGCAAAGATCTAAAATACCAAATATGAGCCACAGGTACAACCAATGAAATGTGTCCCATTCGCTCACGGCGTACTTTCTTTTCCGTCACTTCAACTCCACAGCGGTCGCATACAATTCCTTTGTAGCGAATTCTTTTGTATTTCCCGCAATGGCATTCGTAGTCTTTAACAGGTCCAAAAATACGTTCGCAAAATAAACCATCTCTTTCAGGTTTATATGTTCGATAATTAATTGTTTCCGGTTTTAATACTTCTCCACTAGATTGCTCAAGAATAAGTTCTGGAGATGCTAGTGAAATGGTTATTTTATTAAAACTACTTTGTTTTTTTGGTGTTTCTTTTCTAAAAGTCATTTTTACTTTATTTAGTTAAGACTTAATTAATCTAACGAAATGTTTAAACACAAACCGCGTAACTCATGCAGTAATACATTAAATGATTCAGGAATACCTGGTTCAGGAATGTTATCACCTTTAACAATTGCTTCATAGGCTTTCGCTCTACCAACAACGTCATCCGATTTCACAGTTAGTATCTCTTGAAGGATATTAGCTGCGCCATACGCTTCAATCGCCCATACCTCCATCTCTCCAAATCTTTGTCCACCAAATTGTGCTTTACCACCAAGAGGCTGCTGTGTAATTAGGGAGTATGGTCCGATAGATCGAGCATGCATTTTATCATCAACCATGTGTGATAATTTCAACATGTAGATAATACCTACAGTTGCTGGCTGGTGGAATTTTTCACCAGTCCCACCATCATACAAATATGTTTTTCCAGATCTAGGAACTCCAGCCTTATCAGTTAATTCGTTTATTTCTTGTGGTGTTGCACCATCAAAAATTGGGGTAGCGAACTTCACTCCCAACTTTTCTCCCGCCCAACCCAACACAGTTTCATAAATTTGACCAAGGTTCATACGAGATGGCACCCCTAGTGGATTTAAAACAATATCAACTGGTGTTCCATCTTCCAAAAATGGCATGTCTTCTTGTCGTACAATATTGGCAACTATACCTTTATTACCGTGACGTCCCGCCATTTTATCACCTACTTTCAATTTACGCTTCTTAGCGACATATACCTTAGCTAGTTTAACAATCCCTGCTGGAAGTTCATCACCAACAGAAATGTGAAATTTCTTACGTTTATATATACCTAATAAATCGTTTGCTTTAATATTAAAGTTATGTAATAAACGGATAACTAATTGGTTAACATCTTGTTCTGCTGTCCAATGTAACGGATTTACAATAGTATAATCAATTGAAAGTAAATTCTTTTTATTGAATTTAGTTCCTTTTTTAATTATTTCCTCTTTATAATTATTGAAAACTCCTGACGTTTTGTGTTCACCAAGAATAAGTATTAATTTATCAACTAATTGATCCTTCAATTTAGCTAATTCAACTTGATATTCAGATTCTAGCTGATCCAAAGCTGGTTTATCTTGAGATTTTGTTTTTCTATCTTTAACTGCTCTTGAAAACAATTTTTTATTGATAACAACACCACGCAATGAAGGTCCAGCTTTTAAAGAAGCATCTTTTACGTCGCCTGCTTTATCACCAAAAATGGCACGTAATAATTTTTCCTCAGGAGATGGATCTGTTTCACCTTTTGGAGTGATTTTACCAATTAATATGTCTCCTTCCTTAATTTCTGCACCAATTCTTATTAGACCATTTTCATCTAAATCTTTTGTTGCCTCTTCACTAACATTTGGAATATCAGAAGTTAACTCCTCCATTCCACGTTTCGTGTCACGCACTTCTAACGAGTATTCATCAATATGTATTGAGGTGAAAATATCATCACGAACAACTCTTTCAGAAATAACAATTGCATCTTCAAAGTTATATCCTTTCCATGGCATAAATGCCACTTTCAGGTTTTGTCCCAATGCCAATTCACCTTGTTGTGTCGCATACCCTTCGCACAATACTTGACCTTTAGAAACACGATCTCCTTTAGAGACAATAGGTTTCAAATTGATACAAGTACTTTGATTGGTTTTCATAAATTTAATAAGGTTGTAAGTAATAACCTCACTTTCAAAACTCACTAATTTATCTGCATCAGTCCAATCATATCTAATAGTAATTTGATTTGCATCAACATACTCAACAACACCAGTTCCTTCAGCATTTATCAAAACACGTGAATCTCGCGCTACTAACCGTTCGATTCCAGTTCCCACGATTGGAGAATTTGGTCTCAACAATGGTACTGCTTGACGCTGCATGTTAGATCCCATCAAAGCCCTGTTGGCATCATCATGTTCCAAGAAAGGAATCGAAGAAGCTGCAATGGATGCAATTTGATTTGCTCCAACATCAATTAGATTAATTTTCTTCGGTTCTACCAACGGAAAATCTCCTTCAAATCGTGCCTTAACTAAATCACTTAATAAGGCACCTTTATCGTCCATTTGAACGTTAGCTTGAGCAATCATTTTTTCATCTTCCTCCTCTGCAGCAAAATAAATTGGCTGTTTCGCCATTTGTATTTTACCATTCTCAACTTCTCGATAAGGAGTTTCAATGAATCCAAGTTTATTTACTTTGGCAAAAACACAAAGTGATGAAATCAAACCAATATTCGGTCCTTCAGGAGTTTCAATTGTACAAAGACGTCCATAATGCGTATAGTGAACATCTCGCACCTCAAAACCAGCACGTTCTCTGGATAGACCACCAGGTCCAAGGGCAGACAATCTTCTTTTATGAGTTACCTCTGACAAAGGATTAGTCTGGTCCATAAACTGTGACAACTGATTTGTTCCAAAGAAAGAGTTGATTACAGAAGAAAGTGTCTTCGCATTGATCAAGTCAATCGGAGTAAAGACCTCATTATCACGAACATTCATACGTTCACGAATTGTTCTAGCCATTCGAGCTAAACCAACGCCAAATTGAGCATATAACTGTTCTCCAACCGTTCTAACACGACGATTAGAAAGGTGATCGATATCATCGACATCTGCCTTGGAATTAATTAATTCAATTAAATACTGAATAATTGAAATAATATCTTTTTTCGTTAAAACTCGAGATTCTTCAGATTGATCTGTCTTAAGTTTTTTATTCATTCTAAAACGACCAACCTCACCTAAATCATAACGTGTATCGGAGAAAAATAATTTCTCGAATACATTTTTGGCTGTTTCATAATCAGGTGGTTCAGCGTTACGCAATTGTCTATAAATATGTTCAATAGCTTCTTTTTCGCTATTTGATGTATCTTTTTGTAACGTGTTATAGATAATCGTAAAATCAATATTAGCACCATCTTCTTTGTGAAGAATAACGGCCTTAGCACCTGAATCCATAATAGCTTCAATATGCTCTTCTTTCAAAATTGTTTCTCGATCCAATAAAACTTCATTACGTTCGATGGAAACAACTTCACCAGTATCTTCATCTACAAAATCCTCGATCCAGGTTTTCAATACTCTTGCTGCCAATCGACGATCTATAAGTTTTTTAGCATTTGATTTATTCACTTTCACCTCGTCAGCCAAACCAAATATCTCAAGAATATCTTTATCCGCTTCATACCCAATTGCTCTTAACAGAGTGGTAACTGGTAATTTCTTTTTACGATCAATATAAGCATACATTACGCCATTGATATCCGTTGCGAATTCGATCCAAGATCCCTTGAAAGGAATTATTCGCGCGGAATATAACTTCGTTCCATTTGCATGGCGGCTTTGACCAAAGAAAACACCCGGTGAACGATGTAGTTGTGAAACGATAACTCGCTCAGCACCATTAATAACAAATGAACCTTTAGGGGTCATATATGGAATTGTACCAAGATAAACATCTTGTACGATCGTTTCAAAATCTTCATGCTCAGGATCTGTACAATATAACTTTAATTTTGCTTTTAAAGGAACACTGTAAGTAAGACCTCTTTCGATACATTCTGCAATTGTGTAGCGAGGTGGATCGATAAAATAATCCAAAAACTCGAGGACAAATTGATTTCTCGTATCAGTGATTGGAAAATTTTCAGCAAAAACTTTAAATAAGCCTTCACTTTCTCTATTTTCTGGAGTAGTTTCTAACTGAAAAAACTCTTGAAAAGATTTCAATTGAATTTCTAAAAAATCAGGATATTCAAACTGATTTTTACTTGATGCAAAACTGATTCTTTCAGTTGTATTTTTTTGTGTTGCCAAGGTTCAACAGTTTTAATTTATAAAAAACAAGATACGCTAAAAAAGGATACTTTAGAAACAGAACAAGGCATCCCGAAATCGGGACGCCTGACCTGTTTTTATTTCATGAAATTATTTAACTTCAACTTCAGCACCAGCCTCTTCAAGAGACTTTTTAAGTCCTTCAGCTTCGTCTTTAGAAACTCCTTCTTTCAAAGTTGTTGGAGCGCTATCAACTAAATCTTTAGACTCTTTCAAACCGTTTCCAGTTAATTCTTTTACTAATTTAACAACAGCAAGTTTATTAGGTCCACAAGCTTTAAGGATAACATCGAATTCAGTTTTTTCAACAGCTTCTTCACCAGCACCTGCAGCAGCACCTGCCATCATTACTGGAGCAGCAGCAGCTGGCTCAATTCCATACTCATCTTTAAGGACAGCAGCTAATTCATTTACTTCCTTTACCGTTAAATTTACAAGCGTTTCCGCTATTTGCTTTACATCAGCCATTTTGATTTGATTTTAAAAACGTTTTACACTAATTATTTTTCTTCTAAAGTTTTAAGAATTCCAGCGATTTTAGCACCAGAACCTTTAAGGCCAGAAATAACATTTTTGATTGGACTTTGCAACAATCCAATAATATCTCCAACAAGTTCTTCTCTGCTTTTTAATGACTCCAATATTGGTAATTGATCGTCACCAATAAAAATAGCCTCATCAATATAAGCTCCTTTTAAAACAGGTTTAGTACCTTTTTTTCGAAATTCTTGAATTAATTTTGCAGGGGCATTTCCAACTTCACTAAACATGATTGACGTACCACCTTTCAGTATTTCTTTCAAGTTACCAAAGTCTTTACCCTCAACGCGATCCATGGCCTTTTCTAAAAGAGCATTTTTAACAACTCTCAAACGAATGTTGGTTTGGAAACATCTTCTTCGAATGGCATTGATCGTGTCAACTGTCAATTCTGCTGTATCGGCAATATAGAATACATTAGCTGCCTTAATTTCAGCTGCTAACTCATCTATGTAATTTGATTTTTCTTCTCTTGTCATTTTTTTTAAAATTTAAGCATTGACAGATTTTGAATCAATTAGAATACCTGGACTCATAGTAGCAGACAAGTAAATACTTTTAATGTAAGTACCTTTCGCAGCAGATGGTTTCATTTTGATTAAAGTTTGAATAATTTCACTTGCATTATCACGAATTTGTTCTCCACCGAAACTAGTTTTACCTATTCCAGCATGTACAATTCCGTATTTATCTACACGAAAGTCAATTTTACCTGCTTTAACCTCTTGAACTGCCTTTCCTATGTCCATTGTAACTGTTCCTGTTTTTGGATTTGGCATTAAACCACGGGGCCCGAGAATTCGACCAAGTGCACCAACTTTCCCCATAACAGATGGCATTGTAATTATAACATCGATATCAGTCCAACCACCTTTGATTTTTTCGATATAATCATCTAAACCAACGTGATCAGCACCTGATGCTGTAGCTTCTGCTTCTTTGTCTGGAGTACATAATACCAAAACACGAACATCTTTACCTGTACCATGAGGCAAGGCAACTGTTCCACGAACCATTTGATTTGCTTTTCGAGGATCAACTCCTAAACGAACAGCAATATCAACTGAAGCATCAAATCGAGTGGTAGAAACTTCCTTAATTAAATTACAAGCATCACTCAAGGAATAAGTTTTGGAGAAATCGTATTTCGCCAAAACCTCTTTGCGTTTTTTTGGAATCCTTTTCATAACTTGTATTATTTAGATTTTGGAGCTTCACCCCCTTTAACAGTGACACCCATACTTCTCGCTGTACCAGCAACCATTTTCATGGCTGAATCAACCGTAAAGCAGTTCAAATCTGGAAGTTTATCTTCGGCAATTGCACGAATTTGATCCCAAGAAATTGAAGCAACCTTAACTCGATTTGGTTCAGCAGAACCCTTTTTTATTTTAGTTTGCTCTACAATCTGAATGGCTGCAGGAGGCGTTTTTAAAATAAAATCGAAAGATTTGTCACCATAAACTGTGATAACTACCGGAACAACCTTTCCTTGTTTATCTTGGGTTCTCGCATTAAATTGTTTGCAAAACTCCATGATGTTCACCCCTTTTGCACCCAATGCAGGTCCAATCGGAGGTGAAGGATTGGCCACTCCTCCTTTAATTTGCAGCTTGATTAGCGCTGCGACTTCTTTTGCCATTTTACTATAATTTATGTAGTCAAACGTGAATCTGATCGGGAAGCTTTAATCGAC
>CAMAQX010000078.1 GCA_945860455.1 Lishizhenia tianjinensis | reverse complement strand
CTCTCAAACTGAACAATTTCAGCATAGTTATCCGTTTTATCGATTAAACTATTCAAATGCTTCGTATGAAAATTTAGTCATTTGGGAGTGCTTTTATTTTCTTCAATTTGTTGGTCTTGAGTTCTTTTTCAGAGGTTTTATGGTTCATGCACTTAAAAAAAAGTTCGGATATTATTCCATTTTTATCATGATGATTCCTTATTGCATGATTCATTTTGGCAAACCTTTGCCGGAAACGATAGGTGCTATTTTTGCAGGAATTGTTCTTGGATCAATGAGTTTGAAATCGAACTCTATTTGGCTAGGCGTACTTTTGCATTTTTCTGTTGCAATCTCGATGGATTTTTTCACTGTTTGGAATATGAATTAGCTTCAATAACTTCCCATTGTCAATAAGTGAAACCAACGATCCTCCGTACATAAAAAATAGAAAATCACAATACTAACCATAAAAACACTTGCATGATAAGTAATTACGAAAAGCGGATTATTTTTCTTGTAAAACCAGACAAAAAATGGCAATAAAAATAGAGGAATGATAATCATACCCCCCCAAAAGAAGGTGAAATGAACTGGAATAAGATACTTAATGTGCTTTTGATTGGAAAGGACAACTTGCGGCGAATGAAATATCCAACTCCGTTTCACTTGAATTAAATTGTTCCTTCGGTATAATCCATAATTCTGAGTTTGAACCCAAAGCTTTTCATTTTTCGCAGTTTCAATAAGAGATATTTGGGCAGAACCAACCGATGAATACACCTCTTTCGAATAGCGTATAACTCGCTCATCCGTAAGATGATTTGGAAGAAGTAAATCGGCTATCATGCATAAAGAAATGATCAAACCTGTGATAGCAGAAATTCGCAAATAATACCATCTCCAGCCTGACCTTAAGCGCATAAAATAGTTTGCAATCACTTTTTCCTGATGGCGCTTGTTCTCCTCGTATTTTGCGCGTGCTTTTTTTACCTTTTCCTCCCAAGACTCATCTGGTCTGGTACGACGTGAGCTGTAATCCCCCACGCGTTGTTGCGGAATCTTTTTCTTTCCTGTAACAATCTCGTAGGCTTCTTGAATTAAGATAAATTTTTCCTGTGCACTCGCTGAAGGATTTCTATCGGGGTGGTATTCAAACGCTAGCCTGCGGTAATTTCGTTTTATCTCTGCTTGTGTGGCAGATTCCGTTAGCCCTAATATTTGGTAGTATTTTTTCATTTTATATGATCCAAATATTGTTTTCGAGTAACTATTCGATCAATCTTACCACTTCGCGTGTACTGAAATTTAGGTAGGAATAGCACCTCCTTGGGACGACCATATTTCGGAAAATCAATTTCAAAATCTAACGAAATATTATCCAATCCTTCAACAAACAAAACAACTCGCTCACCTAATGTTTGATCTGGAACGCTCGAAATGAAAAAAGGAATTGGAATTTGTTTTGCAAGTAGGGATTCAATTTCTTCCGGATGAATTTTTACGCCCCCCGAATTGATCACAAAATCTGTCCTTCCAAGCCAACGAAATATAGTTTCTGACACTAATTCTACTCGATCAGTTGTTTCTATAACCTCCGATTGTAAGGCTGTAAAATGGATTTGCAAGGCTTGATTCTCGTTGACGGAAAAATGAATCCCCGGTAATGAATTAAAATACTCATTTCCGCCATAGCCTACTTTTCTTAATGCCACATGACTAGCAGTTTCCGTCATTCCGTAACTATGATATACTGTTATTTCTTTTTCGGTTAACTGTAGTTCCAATTCAGAAGAAATTGGACCTCCTCCCACTAAAATAGACCTGATTTTCCTTAATTTAGACTCAGACTCATCCAACATCACTTTCAATTGCATAGGGGTAACTGCAATAAAATCAATTGAAAAATCGCCAGATTTTAATGGATTAGCAGATGGAGTTTGAATGTATACACTCATCGAACTTTGCAACGCACGAACGAGCATCATTTTACCACCAATGGTACTGAGAGGTAAGCATAAAAGCGCCGTTGATTTAGCCGTTAAAGAAAAAAATTGTATCGTATTTTGAGCGGAAAAAAGCATGCCTTGTTTTGAAAGTTCAATCTCCTTGGGTTTTCCTGTAGATCCAGAGGTTTTAACTTGAATAGTACGCCCTATAGAATGCCAATCAGCCAGAAAATTCAAGACTTGACTTTCGAGCTCACTATCAACAACAAAATTTGACGGAATTTGAAACATGGATATAAAATTATTCAATCCAAAAACGTTAAAAAGCGGAATAGAATAAAGTTATTAATACTTTAGTGCTTATTAAGGCTGGCAATACAATGTATCGTACCAAGGAGAATATCCGGCCCAAATACCTAAAGCGCCACCGCTCAAATTTGTTGGAACGTTAATTGGTGTTGAGAAAGGACTTGAAGCGGAGGACATTTGGGCAAACTTTTTATCAAAAAAATTATATGTATTCAAATCCATTTTCGAAAACTTGACCACTACACTATCACCCAAGCGATAAAATCGTTTATAATCAACTAAATGGGTGCTATCCTTTCTCCTCATTGGATTTTCTGCTTCAAAATCAAATGTTAAACCATTAAAAAATTTATCATTAAAATAGGCATTCCTTACTCTTTTAAAAATTAAATCTTTCGGTTGATTATCCGATGAAATATTTATTCGTTTTACTTCCCATTTATAGGCATCTACTTGACTCGCTGGATCCGCTAACCTTCCCCACGATTTACCATAATTAGGATTAGCATTGTCCGGCAACCAATAGAGAGACTCTAGCGGGGTTACTGGAGGCAAAAAAGTGGTAGCTTGATAGGATTTACCTGATTCCAAAATTGTCAAGGTATAACTTTTATTAACCACTCCGCGCATCAATTCATTGGTTGTTGAAAAAACAAAAATTGGCAACAATACAACATCTTCCGGTTCTAAGTCCAACATTTCAGCCATTTGATATTGTGATTCGATTGGCAATTCAGATATAGCAAACAGTTCTAATTGAATCGTGTCAACACCATTGGAAACAGTTACAAAAGCATCCTGTACAAAGGCTTGAAGATAACTCCCTAAATCGGTTGGTTGGTAAATGTTGGCTGATTTTGAAAGTAACACTATAGGAAATGAACCTGTTTCAATTTTACCATCAACAACTAATTGTTCTTGGTAACCAGTAATATCAATTTTAACTTCCTTGGAACAAGAAAAAAGCATCAACGAAACCGATAAAAAAGCGAGTAAATTTTTAAACATTTTCTATTACTCGTACGAAATTACGAAAATATCTTCATCCTGTTTCTTAAAAAACTTTTCTTCTCTTGCAAATGCTTCGATACCTGCTGGGGTCTTTAGTTTAGACAAGGAAGATTTTACGCGTAGAAGCTTTTTATTCGTTTCTGTTTTTTGAATTGTTAATTCGGACAACTTCTTATTTTGTTTCATCAAATGAAAAATATCCCAATCATCTAAAAACAAGGCATAAATGAGGAAAACAAGGATGGTAACGAGGAATTTGTTTTTGATAAATTTCAACAAAGTTACTTTCCAATTCATTGCACGGATTTTTAATAGGTAAATTTATTTCATTTATTCAATGAAATCTTTTTATTCCAACAAACTTTTTAAAAGTGATTTGTTAAACCTTTTAAGAGAAAGCAACCCCACAATAAATTTGTTTATTTACTTTTAGCAGAAATTATCCGATTCAAGATCTTAACCAAATGGGATTTATACAAAAAGACGCTTTACTTGCTACACTGATTACCTACGTGGGCATTGCCTTAGGTTATTTAAATCGGGGCGTGCTTTTTCTGGTTTTATTCACCAGTCAACAAATTGGATTAATTAGTCTTATAACAACAATTGGATTATTGTTTGCACAATTGACAAACCTTGGAAGTATCTACGTCACATGGAGATTTTTCCCTTTTTTTAGAAATGCAGAAAGAAAAAATTACGGGTTTCTCTTAATGAATTGTTTAATAATCCTTGTTGGAATATCGATTTTCTCAGCTCTTTACTGGGTTTTCAAAACCGATATTGCTCAATTCTACAGTAAAAAATCAGCCGAATTCTTGGATTATTATTTCTGGATTATCCCTGTTGGAATAGCAAATGTTTTTTTTATGATTTTCGATTATTACCTACGAGGACTTCACAAGAATCTTATTTCCGTTTTTCTCCAAGAAATTGTGCTTCGCTCCGTGACATTGACATTACTAAGCTTATTTGCATTTGAGATTATTACATTCGATCAATTTCTGGTATATAACCTGCTTGGTTATTTTGTTCCAACCGTTTTTTTACTGATTTACCTCATTCGAATAGGCGAATTTCATTTATCTATTAAATCGATAACTATTCCAAAACGATTCAGAAAAATACTATTGAATTTTAGTTTATTTAGCTACATCAATACATTAACAACCTTATTAGTTATTTCCTTAGACACCATGATGATCGCTTCATTCATTGGTCTTACTGCCACAGGTGTTTATACAAATATCATTTACCTTACTTCGGCAATTCAAGTACCTTATCGTTCTGTCGTTAGAATCAGTTCACCATTAATAGCAAAGTATTGGAAAGAAAAAAATATTCCGGAAATGCAAAAACTCTATCAAAAAGTAAGTTCATTAGGCATGCTTATTGGCACCTTTTCGTTTTCCATCATATGGATTAATCGAATTGAATTATTTTCGTTTTTACCGACAGAGTACCAAGCAGGTATATTAGTTTTTCTATTTCTCATGATTGGTCGAATGGTGGATATGGTTGGAGGGCTAAACGGAACTATTTTTTCAACTTCTCGCAAATACAGATACGATTTGTTATTTTCTGTTTTTCTTTCTTTTACCGTATTTGGGTTGAATTATTGGCTTATTCCTATCTACGGAATTGTTGGCGCTGCTGCTTCTACTGGTTTCGCTTATATCATCTATAATATTGGACGAATTTGGTATATATACCATTCGTTTCAAATTCATCCATTTACCAAGAAGCTTTGGTATTTACTCCTTCTTTTCCTTGTATTAATGGGTATTAATGAATTTATATTCATGCAACTTAATTGGCCGAATCAGTTTGTATCAATCGGTGTTAAAACTATTTTTTTCTCATTCGGATTTATTGTTCCGGTTTTTCTATTTCGCTTAGAACCAGAATCAATCGCTTACTACCAAAAATGGAAATTACGCTTACTTAAGCAACGACATTCCGGTGAATAATTTTTGAATCATTTCAATTAATAATTCAATTAATTCTTTTACTTTTACATCACAAATAATAGAAAAATGAACTTACACGAGTATCAAGGAAAACAAATTTTAAAATCGTACGGAGTTTCTGTGCAAGAAGGAATCGTTGTTGATAGTGTTGAAAACGCACGTGCAGCAGCATTAAAACTGACAGAAGAAACTGGTACTTCTTGGTACGTTGTCAAGGCTCAAATTCATGCAGGTGGACGTGGAAAAGGAACAGTAACAGAAACCGGATCACATGGTGTTGTTTTGGCAAAAGGTATTGATCAAATCGAAGAAAAAGTGAACGGCATATTAGGAGGACACCTAGTTACGTTGCAAACGAGCGCTACCGGAAAAAAAGTAAACAAAGTACTTATAGCGCAAGACGTTTATTATCCTGGAGAAACTGAGACAAGTGAGTTCTATATGTCTGTTTTATTAGATAGAGAAAAAGGATGTAATGTAATTATTTATTCTACTGAGGGAGGAATGGATATCGAACACGTTGCAGAGCATACACCTCATTTAATATTTAAAGAACATGTGGATCCTCGAGTAGGACTTCAAGGATTTCAAACAAGAAAAATTGCATTTAACCTTGGTTTGTCAGGAGAAGCGTTCAAACAAATGACAAAATTCGTTTCTGCTTTATACAAAGCGTATGACGGAATTGATGCTGCCATGTTTGAAATTAATCCAGTTCTTAAAACATCCGATAATAAAATAATTGCTGTTGATGCAAAAGTTACTTTGGATGGAAATGGATTGATGCGGCACCCTGACTATTTAGCAATGCGCGACGTTACTGAAGAAGACGCCACAGAGGTGGAAGCAGGTGAAGCAGGATTGAATTTCGTGAAATTAGATGGAAATGTTGGTTGTATGGTTAACGGAGCAGGTCTGGCAATGGCAACTATGGATATCATCAAATTATCGGGTGGTAATCCGGCAAACTTTTTAGATGTTGGAGGTACTGCAAATGCAGAGCGTGTTGAAAAAGCATTCAAAATCATCTTGAAAGATCCAAATGTGAAAGCCATCTTAATTAACATTTTTGGTGGAATTGTTCGTTGTGACCGTGTTGCTCAAGGAGTAGTTGACGCCTATAAAAACATGGGCTCTATTCCTGTTCCAATTATTGTTCGTCTTCAAGGTACAAATGCTGTTGAAGCAAAAAAATTAATTGACGATTCTGGTTTGAATGTACATTCTGCGGTATTGTTGCAAGAAGCAGCAGACAAAGTAAAGGAAGTTTTAGCGTAATTAAATAATATCTTTTCATCAAGCCGGTTTTTGCCGGCTTTTTTGTTATTAAAAAATCTGGTATGTTGAAAATTGATATGCACACCCACATTATTCCAAAACATCTTCCGAAATGGGCGGATAAATTTGGTTATGGTGATTTTATTCACTTAGAACATGTTGAGGAGGGAGTTGCCGACATGATTCAAGGTGGTAAATTCTTTAGACGAATCGAAGAAAATTGCTGGAATGAAGAAAAACGTATCCAAGAATATTCAAACTTCAACACGCAAGTACAAGTTGTTTGTACAATTCCCGTTTTATTTTCATATTGGGCAAAACCGGCTGATTGTGAAGAATTATCTAAATTTTTAAATGATCATATTGCCGATCTTGTGGCGAGATTTCCAAAGAATTATATTGGACTTGGAACTATCCCCATGCAAGATACTGAAACAGCAATTCGCGAGTTAAAACGTTGCAAAGAAATTGGTTTGGTCGGAGTTCAAATTGGTTCTAATATCAACACAGAAAATCTCAATGAAGATAAGTTCTTTCCAATTTTTGAAGCTTGTCAAGAATTAGGATTAGCTTTAATGATACATCCTTGGCAAATGATGGGGTTTGATCAATTACAAAAATATTGGCTTCCTTGGTTGGTAGGAATGCCTGCAGAAACTTCACGTGCCGCCTGCTCATTGATTTTTGGAGGAGTATTAGAACGCTTACCCAATCTTAGAATTTGTTTTTCTCATGCCGGTGGGTCTTTTTTACCCACAATTGGAAGGATTGAACATGGATTCAATTGTCGACCGGATTTGGTAGCAATCGACAATCCAATAAATCCAAGGGAATATATCGGCAAATTTTGGGTGGATTCCATAACACACGACATCGATGCTTTAAAATATATTTTAAAAATGCAAGGCAGTAAAAAAATATGCTTGGGCTCTGACTATCCGTTCCCTTTAGGAGATTTAGAAATCGGGAAATTCATTGAAGAAAGCGATTTAAGTAAAGAAGATATTGAAAATGTTTTTTGTCATTCCACTTTGGAGTGGTTGAATTTACCGATCACGAAATTTCTTTAATCAATTTTCATTCGTATGCGCCATTCCTTTGGATAAAGGTTATTGAAACGATTACCCAAATGATTTATCCAGCCAAGCGGTTCATTTTGATAGGTAATTAGATAATACCCTTTATCTACTGGTGAGATAGGAAATGTTTCGCCTTTTAAATAATGTAAGGCCATTTCCTTGGTTAATTCGATTTTTGGAATATCCGAACGCATAATTTTGCTCAGTGCTAATTCATGATTTGGCTCAATCTTATTTGGAAAAATGGTTCCAATTGCAACCCCTATCTTTGTACAATTCATGAAAAAATCAAGCGTTTCAACAGTTGTTAAATGACATTTTTGAAAAACTGAAAACCCATTTTTATATTCGACAGCCACTAAATCATCTGTCTTTACCAATGAATTAAATTTCTGAAAAAGCTGATTAGGTAGCACTTTTAAGCGGGATCGTATTTTTTTTCCTACACCAATTGTTCTCTTTTTTTTAAGGACGGAACAATAAAATCCTTCACTTGGGGTACTGCCAGGGGCAAAATAACATCCAATACCTCCTCGTCCAGAAATAGCGCCTGTTGGAATGTTAAATGAAATTAATTCTGCATTGAGATTTTCACACATCCAATTTACGTTGTCCTCGTTTTCTTGCTGATTCAAGGTACAGGTTGAATAAATCAAACAACCATCTTCTTTGAGCGCGTCCCAAACATCTGAAACAATATCCTTTTGGCGACTCGCACACATATCAACATTGTCCTCAGACCATTCCTTTCTCGAATCGGGATCTTTGCGAAACATACCCTCACCGGAACAGGGCGCATCAACTAACACTACATCAAAAAAAGAAGGGATTCGCTGAAAATGAATAGGTTGATTACCCGTTACAACAACATTAGCACAACCCCATTTAGACAAATTCTCACGTAGAATAACATTTCTGGTTGGAATTATTTCATTGCTTACTAAAAATCCTTGTTCACCCAAAAAAGAATTTAACAAAGTTGATTTCCCGCCAGGAGCAGCGCATAAATCAAGAATAATGGAAGACTTGGATACTTCTATTTGCTGAAGAATGGATTGAATAAACATGGATCCAGCTTCTTGAGGGTAATAACATCCAGAATGAAAAAGTGGATCAAGGGTGTAAATAGGTCTCTTTGGTAAATAATAAGCATCTGAGCACCAAGAAACTGACCTATCAAATGGAAATAGAGGTTCTGATTTACTGGGATTTAATCGGATAGAAATTGGACTAGAATCTTCCAATGCAGACAATAATTTATCATCCCAAAAAGAATCGGATTTAATTCTCTCAATAAATGCTGTGGGTAAAGCTTCCAAAATAACTTAAAACATGTAATGATTTATCTAAACAAAAAACGCCGACAACAAGCCGGCGTTCTAAACCAAATAATCAACCTAACCTAAATAAGACCTTAAAATTCTATTTTTTGAAGAATGTTTTAATCTTCGAATTGCTTTCTCTTTTATTTGTCGAACACGCTCTCTAGTAAGATCGAAACGAACTCCAATTTCGTCTAATGACATTGGGGATCTTCCTTCCAACCCGTAGAACAAACGCACCACATCGCTTTCTCTCTGAGTCAATGCCGTTAATGACCGCTCAATATCTTTGCGCAATGATTCTACAACCAAATTGCTTTCCGGACCAGGTAATGAATCATTCGCCAAAACATCATACATACTTGACGAGGACTCATCGCCTTCAACCAACGGCGCATCCATTGATACATGACGACCATTGTGAGAAAGTGATTGTTTAATTTCCTCGGTGGTACAGCCTATAAACTCAGCTAATTCTTCTGCAGAGGGCGGTCTTTCAAACTTTTGCTCTAATTCAGAATATGCCTTATTAATTTTGTTTATTGAACCAATTTTATTCAATGGTAAACGTACAATTCGAGCTTGCTCTGCCAACGCTTGCAGAATCGATTGACGAATCCACCAAACTGCATAAGAAATAAACTTAAATCCACGCGTTTCATCAAATCGCTCTGCTGCTTTTATTAAGCCAACATTTCCTTCATTGATTAAATCTGGTAAAGCCAACCCTTGATTTTGGTATTGCTTTGATACAGAAACGACAAACCGCAGATTTGCTTTGGTTAAACGCTCCAAGGCAGCTTTATCGCCAGTTCGTATTCTACGCGCTAATTCAACTTCTTCTTCCGGAGAAATTAAATCTACACGACCAATTT
>CAMAQX010000077.1 GCA_945860455.1 Lishizhenia tianjinensis | reverse complement strand
TGTTTATCCGATTACGCTAACAGCAACTTCTGCTTTTGGGTGTGAATCAGATTCTACGTTTGATATGTACATTTATCCAACACCACCAGAACCGATTTTAACTGTTTCAATACCGATATGCCCGGGAGACCCTGTCACTTTTGAGGCAGTAGGAATACCAAATTCTACTATTGTTTGGATCGGACCGAATAACTTTAATTCAACAGACTTTGTTTTTGCAACTGCAATTGAAATAGCTGGAATAGGCTGGTATACTGCATCCGTTACCTCTGAATATGGTTGTGTGTCGGATACAAGCAATATTTACGCTTCTATTCTCTATATTAATGGATTTGATGATTTTGAATTCCCTAATGTTATTACAGCAGATGGTGATGGTGTGAATGATGAATTGGATTTACAAACCTATTTTAAGACGTGTGAAGAATATACGCTTTACATATTAAATCGTTGGGGAAATATTGTTTTTACGCAAACAATTGATTCCACTCCTTTTAGCGGGTTTACGCAAGAAGGAAACGAATTAGAAGAAGGCGTCTACTTTTATAAATTGGTGGTACATGATGCGGCAGAAGATAAATCTGTTAAATCTGGCTTCATACATGTTGTTAAATAAACAAATCTATTTTTTTCTTGTTTGAATTACTTGTAGTATGAGTAATTCAAAAAAAGCGATTGTTGTTGGTTCCGGTATTGCTGGAATCTCCTCAGCACTGCGCCTCCGATCAAAAGGATTTGATGTAACGGTTTTTGAGGCAAACCCTTATCCAGGGGGTAAACTATCCTTAAATCAATTGGGAAACTATCGGTTTGATGCAGGCCCCTCATTATTTACAATGCCCCATTATGTGGACGAACTATTTCAACTATTTGATAAAAATTCGGCAGATTATTTTCAGTATGTAACAAATGATATAGCTTGTCACTATTTCTTCCCTGACGGAACGTTTATTCCTTTTTCAGTGGATTGTAATAAAACTGTTTTAACGGTTGAAAAAACGCTAAGTATTGATGGTGCACCACTTTTAAAACACTTTAAGAAAAGCGAATATATTTACAACAAAACCCATTCTATTTTTTTAGAAAGCTCCTTACATGCTTTGAAAAATTACACTACCAAGAATATTTTTTCCTCCATTCGAGCCCTCCCTTTTTTAGATATTTTTAAAACGATGCACCAGAGCAATGTAAAAGGATTAAATCACCCTAAATTGGTACAAATTTTTGATAGATATGCCACTTACAATGGTTCAAATCCGTATCAAGCACCAGGGGTTTTAAATATCATTCCACACCTAGAACATGGCATTGGCTCGTTTTTTCCCACAAAAGGAATGCATTCTATTACGACAAGTTTGGTGAAGTTTGCGAAAGAAATGGGGGTGACGTTTTCATTAAATTCAAAAGTATCTGAGATTTTGGTGGAGTGGAAAAAAGTGAAGGGAGTTAAAGTAAACGAAGTAATCTATGAAGCAGATGTTGTTTTTTGCAATTCAGACATTAAACCGGCATATAGCAATTTACTTAAAAATTTACCGAAACCCAAAAAGACATTAAACCAAGAGCCCTCTAGTTCAGCAATGATTTTTTATTGGGGAATTAATAAATCCTTTCCACAATTGGATTTGCATAACATCTTTTTTTCAGTCGATTATGCAGCAGAATTTGATGCTGTTTTTAAGCAAGCAACAGTTTGCGATGATCCTACTGTTTATGTTCATGTTTCTTCAAAAATAGTGAAGGGAGATGCTCCAGATGGGTGCGAAAATTGGTTTGTTATGGTCAATGTACCCTACAATTCTGGTCAAGATTGGGAGAAACTTAGAAGTGTAATTCGGACAAATATTTTGAAAAAACTTAAGATGCTTTTGGGCGAAGACATAGAAACCTTAATTGAGGAAGAAGATTATTTGGATCCAATTCGAATTGAGAAGCGAACATCTAGTTTTGGCGGTGCATTATATGGAGCTTCATCCAATGACCGGATGGCTGCATTTTTTAGGCATCCCAATTTTTCAAAAGTCAAGGGGTTGTATTTTGTAGGGGGAAGCGTTCATCCAGGAGGAGGAATACCTCTCTGTTTGCTATCAGCGAAAATTGCAACTGAGTATGTGAAATAAATTTTCCCATCTAATAAAACCGCTTTTTTGTCGTTCTTCCTCTAGTTAATTTCCCTATTTTTGTCACACTAAAAAAACGTGAAAAGGCTTTATTTATTTAGTATTCGGGCATTCACTGGTCCATTTATTGCAACATTGATTATTTCAATGGTCATGCTCATTATGCAGTTTTTTTGGCTGTATATTGATGATTTAATAGGCAAAGGGATTGATGTTTTTATCATTTTAGAGTTAATGTTTTATGTTTCTGCGAGTTTAATTCCCTTAGCACTTCCCTTAGCAATTTTACTTTCCTCTATTATGACAATTGGAAACATTGCAGAAAACAATGAATTAAATGCATTGAAATCAGCTGGATTGTCCCTATTTCAAATTTTAAGACCACTGACGTTTATTGTTGTTGTTATTACGTTCGCAACTTTTTATTTTGCAAATTATGTTATTCCCATTGCAAATTTAAAATGGCATTCGTTGATTTTTGATATTCAAAACACAAAAATTTCTGCGTTAATAACTCCTGGAGTATACAGTAAAGGAATTGAAGGATACGCTATTAAAGTTGATTCGGGAAAAGATAGTTATTTTGAAGGAATTATCATTCATGATCACACGCAAGAGAAAGAACTAAAAACAATTCGTGCTCAAAAAGGCAATTTATATAAATCGGTCAATGGAAAATACCTCTTCTTTGAATTGAAAAATGGTTCTATTATGGAGGAATTAGAAATTGAAAGTCCTGTATTTATGCCTGGGGGTAAAATCCAACCGAATAGCCGAAATAGCAGACCCTCTCGAAGGGCAACTTTTACAAAAGCCACCTATAAAATGGATTTGACGGGTTTTGATTTGAATCGGTCAGATGAAAAAACATTTGCAGACAAACACGAAATGTTGAATGTTTTCCAAATTTCTCATGCGGTTGATTCTGTAAATCTTAGGGGGAAACAAGTAATGCGTACTTTTTTATTGAATGTAAAAAACGAGCATGCTTTTTTTAATAATAAAACCACCACTGTTAGTACCTTTAATACAACAGCAATCAAAAGTCCAAAGGCCCTCTCAAAGCCGATTGTTTTTAATAAATTGAGTCCTTTAGAGAAACAAAAAGCAATTTCTATGGCTCAAACTAAGTTGAGACGAAAAAAACAATCTCTGCAAAATCAAGGGGAGTTTTTTACCGCAATGGAAAAGGACTTAGACAGTTATTGGATAGAATTTCATCGCAAATTTGCATTAACCTATGCTATTTTGGTTCTTTTTTTCATTGGCGCTCCGTTGGGCGCTATTGTTCGTAGAGGAGGTTTTGGAGCTCCGGTAGTAATTGCCGCATTGCTTTTTATGATCTATTTTGTGCTAATTTCTATTGGTGAAAATTTGGCAAAAACAGATGTTGTGTCTCCTTTTGTAGGCATGTGGTTTGCAGGAATTGTATTAACGCCGGTTGCAATTTTATTTACTTGGGCCGCTTCAAATGACATCGATTTAATTGAAAAATTAAGTTTCTGGAGTAGAATAAAAGGTATTAAGAAAGTTATTCGTAAATCGTGAGAATTCTTCAATTATGCAACAAAGCACCTTTTCCCGCCAATGATGGGAGTAGCATTGCAATCTATAACATGTCTAAAGGATTACTCAATAATGGAGTGGGCGTAGATTTAATGACAATTAACACCAAAAAACATTATAAATCAGATCAAAACGTTCCAAAATCTTTTTTAGAAAACACACATTATTTGTCTGTTTATAAAAACACTAACCCTAACTTTATTGGTTTGATTGCCAATTTATTCTCTGCTAAGACGTATTTTGAAACTCGGTTTTATTTTCATGAATTTGAACAGAAATTAATAGAAAAATTACAAGGAAACACCTTTGATGTGGTCCAGTTTGAGGGTTTTTTTATGTTGTCTTATATTCCTATTATTCGCCAGTTTTCAAGCGCTAAAATCGTTTTACGAGCACATAATATAGAACACATTATTTGGGAAAGACATAATAGGTCTATTACAAACCCATTTAAAAAAGCATACCTCACTCTTCAAACGAAACGGTTAAAAAAACAAGAATTAAAGGCGTTGAACCAGGTAGATTATATTGTTCCAATTACACCAACGGATGAACAAATATTTGCACAATGGGTTGATAAATCGAAAATGCAAACCATATTAACCGGCGTGGATATAGCGGAATATCAGCTTGAAAAATCCGCGATGTTTGAAACACAAAGTGTTTTTTGTTTTGGTTCCATGGATTGGTTACCTAATCAACAAGCTGTCGAGTGGTTTTTGGAATCGTGTTGGCCAATCATTTTAGGTAAAATTCCTTCCTGTAAATTCATTATTGCAGGTCGGAACATTCCCGAATTTTTGAAACAAAAAGCGTCAATAAACATCGAGATTTTGGAAAATGTCCCCATTAGTAATGAGATTTACAGTAGATTCAATATAATGGTCGTTCCGCTTCAATCTGGAAGTGGGTTGCGTATAAAAATTGTGGAGGGATTGAGTTTTGGAAAAGCAATAGTTACTACCCCTATAGGGTCTGAAGGAATAGATGTCCAAAATAACCGCGATTTACTGATAGCTGAAGCCCCTGAAAAATTTGCACATTCAGTAATAGAATTACTAGAAAATAAGAAGTTGAGAAATACAATCGAAGTGAACGCAAAGTCATTTGCTATGGAACATCTCGACAACACAAAATTAACTGCTACCTTAGTACGGTTTTATAATTCGATTTTATCATAAGTGCTTGAAAAGGGTCTATATCTCATTGGTTTAATTTCATTTATTGGAATTGCACAGACCTATTTCATTTATCCACTTAGTTTATTTCTTTTTGGCAAAAACACACAGGTAAAACCAGCGCTAAACTCAAATTATAACGTGGCCATTGTCATAGCCGCTTATAATGAAGAAAAGGTCCTTGAAAAAAAAATACGAAGCGTTTTAGCGACGACTTACCCATTAGATAAAATAGTTATTTATGTTGGGTCAGATGCTTCAACAGATCGAACCAATGAAATTGTCGCCAATTTTGCAACTCCTTGCACGAATGTGCAGTTAAAGATTTTTCAAGGAAGAACAGGTAAGGCAGGAATCATCAATTCAATTATTGAACAATGCAAAGAGGAGTTGCTTATTTTAACTGATGCCAATGTTTTTTTTACTCCTTCTACCATTCCAAATCTCGTTCGGCATTTCTCGGATAAAGAAACCCATCAAGTATGCGCCAATATTTTAAAAAAATCGGATAGAAACGAAAATATTCAAGCCCTCGAAAAAGGGTATTTGTTAGTAGAAAACCAACTTAAACTCCGTGAAAGTGCAACATGGGGATTTGTGGTGGGTGCGGAGGGAGGTTGTTACGCAATTAGAAGAAAAGCATATACTCCCATTCCACCTAATTTTTACATGGATGACTTTTTTGTTACCATGAGCGTCATTGCAAATAAAGGCCGTGTGATTTTTGATGAAGAGGCAATTTGTTATGAGGATCTTCCAACAGAATCGGCTGAGGAGTTTAAACGAAAAATTCGCATTTCAATTGGCAACTTTCAAAATTTAGTCGCATTCAAAAAACTGCTTTGGCCTTTTTGGTCAGCCATTGCATATTCTTTTATTTCCCATAAAATTTTAAGGTGGCTAACCCCATTTTTTTTAATTCTGTTATTTTTAGTTTCCTTCTTACTTAGTTTTGATTGTTTCTTTTTTCAGGTATTGGCTCTTGTTCAATGTGTGTTATTTCTTAGTCCATTGGCAATACCTTATTTAAAGTGGATGAAACCAGCTTTATTCGTTGCTCATTTTTATAATATGAACCTTGCCTTACTCATTGGATTTTTTCGATATTTGAAAGGTGTTAAATCAAGTGTTTGGCAACCCACACCGCGTTCTAAGAATTAGTTTTTCTGGTTGGCTTTCCGGTTAAGTACACTCCAACGAAAATGAGTAACATATAAATTATTTTCTCCAGGGTAATGGTTGCTGTATAATCTGGCGCAAGATTTAAATACAAAAACAAATAGGCAAATCCGATTACCATCATGGGTTGGAAATAAATGTAGGCGCTAGAAACGGAAGGACTCAAGTGCTTTAATCCAAACATCGTTAACAAATAAGTAAGAAACGTAACTCCAACAACTACATAACAAATTTTCATCCAAATATCAGATGGAATAACGGTAAAATCAGTTACTGCTAACTCTGAAACAACAGGGGGGTAAAGTAATAAAAAGGCTAGCCCAATTGTGAACACCCAGGTAATCACTAAAAGAGGACTGTATTTTTTCATAAGGGGTTTTGCAAGCACTAAATAGACGGCATAGCTTAGTGAATTAATCAATAAAAATAAATCGCCTAAACTTGTTTTTGAAATAGATCGAACACTCGTTAATGTCAGTAATATTGCGCCAATTGCCCCAATAGCAATTCCAGCAAGGTGAGTAGGAGTGATTTTCTCCCGTAATAAAAAGGCAGAAAGAATAATCACCATTATAGGATTAAATGCCATGATAATGCCAGAATTTACTGAAGATGATAAATTGAGTCCGTGAAAAAAGAAAAGTTGATTTATTGTTACACCAAATAATCCACAACCCACCAGCCGGAGCCAGTCTTTGCGCTCTATTTTATAGGATTTAATGAAAAATAAAATCACCCAAAATAAAAATGTCGCTCCTAGAACGCGAAAGAAAATAAAAACTGATGGCGTTAAATAGTTAGGCATGACTCCTTTCGCAAGAACATGGCTTGCACCGTAAAGTGTGTTCACCAAAAACAGTGCGGCATGCGCCCAAATAGTTATCTGGTTTTTAACCGGCATTAAAAGAATGTCCACCTCGTTTTGAGGGATGTTTGTCTGTATTCGTCTAATTTTTCGGTAATTCCTTTTATCAAGAACTTCTTTTTGAGCTTTACTGTTCCTTTGCCTTGTTTGTAATCCATTTCATCACCAAAAATGGGTATAAGCGCCCAAAAATGAATAGTTTTATCCTCCAATTCAATAGGGGTTAATTCACCCTCTAAAAAGATAGGATTACTTATAAATAAATGATCTTGTCTAACAGTTGTTGATAATTGTTTACCGTATTTCGTGCAATTGTAGGTATGACCATCGCCAAGCCAGGTGTTATTATTAATTGTATATGTTGTAATTCGATTTAACCATTCAAAAAGCCATCTAATTTCGGGATTTTCAGGATTTGTTAAATCCCAATATTCGGGAATACAAAAATACAATTGCCCGAATTCAAAATCATTAAGTTTTTCAGGAATAGGCATTTGATAGACGTGAAATGAGCTTGTTATTAAAACTTTTATTCCTTTTTCCTTCGTAAAATCAATAAGAAAAAAGAGCTCATCCTCAAAAGTTATTGGTGTAATTTGATTTTTAGGAAACCGGCTAGTCAGAATCTGTTCAAATGAATTCATACGTAAAAGTAGCGTAATTTTAGCGATTTCATTAAAAGAACCAAGCGATAACACAATAACGAAGTAATTTACCAATTACCATAAAAACACTTACCGAAATGATGGATACGCGTAAATAACCTAACACCAACAATAATGGATCTCCAATAATCGGAACCCAACTCAGTAGCGCGCTGTAGCTCCCGTATTGTGAAATGTAATGGCTATATTTTTGTAGTTTATCTGAGTTTAATTTACTTTTTTTTAACCAGTTTGGATTACCAAGCCTGCCCAGTAAATAATTCGTTAATCCACCCAAGCTATTTCCAATGGTTGCCACAATAACAGAAATAATGGGATCATAACCTGAAGCAATTGCAGCTGCTAATCCCAGTTCTGAAGCAAAGGGAATAAGCGTTGCAGAAAGAAAGCAACTGGTAAATAGACTGAGGTAGATCCAATTATCCATAAATAAAAAAGGCCGGAAGAACCGGCCTTAAAAAACAGTGAAATTTAATTATTTTTTTATCAATTTCTTAGTAACGACTGAACCATTCGCTTCAAGAGTAACATAATAAATACCGGCAACTAAATTCGTAGTTTGAATTATCGCTGTGTTATTTCCTGTTGATAAATTGTTCCATGCAGTAGCAGAAATTGTTTTGCCAGAAATATCTGAAACTGTTATCGTTGCATCTGTACTTGTCGCTAAATCAAAGCTTACTGTTACATCAGTTGTTGCTGGATTTGGGTAAATTGAAACTTCGTTGATTTCCTCATTCGTCTCGGTTATACTTAACGTTGGATCAAAGTTTAATGAAATATAAGGAGCAGTTGACCAGCCTACATAATAGTTGACAGCATTACCAGCACCAAATGGGCCATATCCTACAGTTGATAAATCATCATTTCCTTTAGATGTTGACTTAAATTTAATTTTATCAGTTGCCGTTTGAAAGCATTTAACAATAATTAGGTATAGTTTTCCTGCCTCTAAGGTTACGGGTGAACTAAATGCAATATCCGTTGGAGTAGTTGTGTTTACAGTGGCAGGAATAGTGTAAAACGCGTCACTTAGGAAAATATTATTTGGATCTTGTATTGTTGTTACGACTTCATACAACTCAATTTGTGTTTCAGCATTTGCGGTTGTTCCTGCCCCAAATAAAACCTGAATACCATTTAATTGTTGGTTTGCAATACATTGATACACATTACCCATTCCAACAGTAGCATCTACTGTATTGAACCCAAAAGTCGTGCTTCCTGAAGTTGGATAGTTGTGTCCATAAATATTATTAGTTACTTTGAATTCATCTAAAAATGAATTATTTGTTTGAACGCCTTGGTCTTGTAAATCAACCGTTAAAGCATATGTGCCAATTTGGTCTGGCGTATAACTGTTTACCATCCAAATTGTATCTAATTGACCAGGTGTTAAATTCACCATCATTGAATCTAAATAAACACTTGCAGCAGCGCGAGTCACCTCAAATTTAATGTATTTAGATACAGCCGCCGCCCCCAAATTTTCAAGAACTGCACCATAAATCATAGGTGAAACTTGAGTTAATGGAGTGGAATAATAATCGTATGAATTAATAACATCATTTGTGAATATTTTTGAGATGCTCACCTCATCCAAATAAGGCTCAATCAATTTTACATCATCAATAATCCAACCATACCCACTTCCAAATTGAGAATCCGATGAATCACTTTTCCAACGAAAGCGAATCCTTGTCAATGCACTTTGATTAATAGGTATTGATTTTAAAACGGTATTTTGTATTGCCGGATCATTAGTTACAATTCCTTCGTTTAATGCATACGACACCCATGTTTGACCTCCATCCTCAGAAATTTCAACCAAAGTAGAATCAAAATTTAAATGTCTAAAACGTTGGTTAAAACTTAGTGTAATGTAATTCAATGGATATAATGATAAATCGATTGTGTCTGAAGTTACCCATGTGTCTTGAGGAGTTACGGTTCCTGAGATCAAATACTGAACACCATTAAAAAAAGCAAATCCGTTACTTGCAGTCGTACCCGTTGTAGATAATGTACCCATATATTGGGTTACATCAGCCATTTGAGGATGGGAGCTAGTACCAATAATAAATGTTCCCTGACCATTTGTGCCAATTGTCCAATCTTGCGGAACAGAAAAATCATTTTGCCAAATTATATCACCTCCATTTTTAACGGAAGAAATGTTGTTCTCTGTGTTTTTTCCGAACTCCTTATCTGGATGCATAAGTGCTTTTTGAGTTGGATTCACTTTGGTCTGAGCAAATGCCCCTGCCGTAAGTGCTACTAGTGCAATACTAAGTACTGATTTTTTCATATCAAATTAATTTTAGGTTCAAATATACTGATTTCGAATTATTTTATTGAACAATCTTTCAAAAAAGGAAGGTTTTTTCTAGTATTCATCAATTCAGTTCCCGAAAGGGTACCAAAAACGATTTCTGCTTGGTGGTTTCGTGCCGTAGAA
>CAMAQX010000076.1 GCA_945860455.1 Lishizhenia tianjinensis | reverse complement strand
CACCGTTAAACAAGAAGATTTTGAAAAAGTAAATAGCAATCCAAATATGACGATCATAGGACATATCACTGATGAAAAAGACGGAATCTATTTCATTGACAAATCAGGATCTGCAATCACATTAAAAGCACAAGGCTGGAAGCATTTTTAAATTTAACTTGTTTTTTTCAATCTTATTGAATCTAGTTCTTTTTCAGCGGTTTAATAAATAGAATCAATCTTCAATCAATATTATTTTTAAATGAACAGTTAATTTTCTAATTGATAAATTTTATATTTACTTGATTTATTATTAACTATGAAAAAGACACTCATTTTCTCCAAAATTATTCTTTTTGTTTCATTTTTTCTTTCTTCAATTTTTAGTTTTTCTCAAAAGCACATAGAAAGCGAAGAAACAATTTACCAATTAAAAAAAGCACTTTCTGTTCATCTTGGAACTGTTTCAAATGATACGATTCCTTCAACTGAAATCATTGAAGATATTAATAAAGAATCGCTTCGTCATCAGACTAAAAATGAAAAAATATTAATTTGTGGAGCACCTTTTTTACACAGTGTTGCCTCTGGAGACCCATTAGAAGACCGATTAATTATTTGGACAAGATGGACACCTCCTATTTCTTTTGAAGGTTCAAAAACAGTAAATTATCAGATTTCAAACACGATTGATTTCACGCAAATTCTTCAAGAAAATGCAGTTTTAACCGATTCTTTAAAAGATTTTACAGTAAAAGTTGATGTTCTAAATCTTGAACCTGGCACTTATTATTATTATCGATTTATTGCTGATTCAGATACCTCAGTTATTGGTCGAACCAAAACAGCAAGCGTTGGAAATATTGATAATGTAAGACTAGCTTTTGTGAATTGCAACGATTATCGTCGAGGTTATTTCAACGCTTATAAAACCTTAGCAAATCAAAATAATGTAGATGCGGTTGTTCATTTAGGTGACTATATCTACGAAACAGGAGGTGGTCCACAAGGACGTAAACACGAGCCCGATGCAGAAATTTGGAAGTTAAACGATTACCGAATGCGTTATTCTCAGTATAAATTAGATAGTAATTTGGCGCGTTGTCATCAAGTTTATCCTTTTATACAAATTTGGGATGATCACGATATTGTAGTTGATGCCGTCACAGACACGTCATTGCAACATGGAGAACAGTTTGGTAGTTATCAATTAAGAAAAAATAGGGCGATTCAAGCTTTTAGAGAATGGAATCCTATTCGTGAACTTTCAACAACAGATCAAATTAAGAACTGGCGTAAATTTTCTTACGGCTCCATGTTGGATTTATTTATGTTGGATGTTCGACTTTATGACAGGAGTTCTTTTGCTACAGGAGTAACTGATACTATTTACAATTCTCAATACGCTAAAATGTGCGGTCCTGAACAATTAGAATGGTTAAAAGATGGATTGTATAATTCAAACGCAAAGTGGAAAGTAATAGCTAATGGTTTGATGTTCGGTCAATTACAAGTTGCTGGTGTTCCATTGGTTTTTGAAAATTGGGATGGATATAATTATGAACGAGATCAATTATTCAATTTAATTGACACAGCTGAAATTAAAAACGTAATCGTTTATTCAGGAGATTTTCATTGCTCATTTGCTACAAATTTGGCTAAAAACCCCTATAATTTCACAAGTTACAATCCATTAAATGGGAATGGGTCACTTGCTGTTGAATTTATACCTCCCAGTTTATCTTCCGATAATTTTGATGAAGGAAATGATTTTGGTATAGGTTCTGGAAATGCAAGTCTTGCTCAAACGTTAATTACAACAAGTAACTCACACATTCGTTTTTGTGATTTAAATAATCATGGTTATGGATTGCTTGATTTGCAAAATGAGCGTGCTCAAAATGAATTTTGGTTTTTGCAAAACATTCAAGATCCATATAATATGAATGAGTCTGCAGCATCAATTTGGCGTGTTTTAAATAACGAAGGAAAATTAACCAGTGGAGGAAGTGTTTCTACACCAAATTTCAGTATTCCTGAATCTCCAAAAGCATGTATTGACCCTTTTGCAAGTATTTCAGAAGTAGCACCTTTTGTTATTCATTTATTCCCAAATCCTTTTCACGACTGGATTAAAGTTGAATTTGTTTCAAACGACGGAACTCCAATTAATTTCTCTATTACAGATTGTAGTGGAAAGGTCTTAAAATCACAGAAAGAAACTTCTTTTAACTTAGGACAAAATACATTTTGGATTCCAACTTCTGAATTAAGTACCGGTTGTTATTTGCTAAAAATCAAACAAGGTTCAAGTGAACAAATAAAAAAACTCATCAAAGTTTAAGTGTTTGATTTTAAGTTTATAACAGCTTTTTAAATTCCTCAATCGACTGAACAGGAGCAAAACAAACTCCTTTTTTACACACATAAATTCCGTCGTTTTTATGGTTTTCTGAGTTTGGAATTTCTAAATGAAACGTAGAAATCGCGTAAGTATTAAGATTAAAAGCAATTGCTTGTTGAACTTCACGCGTGTTGTCAATTGTAACAATTTCATCCACATCGTGTAGAATTCTTAAAAATAAAAGCCCCCAATTTGAATAACCTATCACATCGGTAACGAAATGGGAGATTATGCCCCAAGAACAAAAATGTGCGAAGTTGTTCTAAACAACGAATATATTGGTGTTTACGTGTTTATGGACCGCATAAAAATTAATCCGGGAAGAGTTAATATTGACCCAGTGTTGCCGCAAGACACCTTGGAGAACGAATTAACCGGAGGATATATCGTAAATCGTGATCAAAAACAGCTTCCAAAATAGTTTGCTTTTCGTTCATCAATTCCGTTTGTTCCATGAAGGCAATTCGAATATCATTTCTATAAACTATTCGACCTGAATCGTATTGCTCATAATCCATTAAACAGCGCAATAAAGTTGTTTTACCGGAACCATTTTTGGCGATGATAGAAACTTTTTGGCCTTGGTCAATTCCAAAGGTTAAGTCAGAAAAAAGCAACCACTTACCAATTCAAACGAAATAGTTCTGTGCTTAGAAATAAAATCAACTTTAAGCATGATATAAAAAACTTTTTCCTATCTCCTTTCGCTTCAGCGGAACACTTTTACCGATGGAACAGAGATGTTGTATACGCTGACGCTGACGTGCTTATTTCTGGGGGAGCGACGGAAGTGCGCTATTTTCTTGGAACAGAGATTGAACTGAACAAAAAACAACGGTTTGTAATAGGTTTTGGCTTCAAGGATGTTCATATGAACTAAAATTCCAACTATATTTTACGGTTAAATTATAAACTCAGTTTTTAACCCTCAATCTTATATTTAAAACCGCTTTATTGTTGATATAACATAGATAATACTGCGGTTTTTTTCTTAATTTTGAACAACAAAAACAATCGTTTGAATGGAACAAGCTGCACCATATATCCCATCTAATAAAATTAGAATTGTAACCGCTGCTTCGCTTTTTGACGGGCATGATGCGGCCATAAACATCATGCGCCGAATCATTCAAGCAACTGGTTGTGAAGTTATCCACCTCGGACATGATCGCTCAGTAGAAGAAGTTGTGGATTGCGCTATTCAAGAAGACGCTCAAGCAATTGCGTTGACTTCTTATCAAGGCGGGCACATTGAGTATTTCAAATATATGCGCGATTTGTTGCAAGAAAAAGGAGCTCCCCATATTAAAATCTTTGGTGGTGGAGGCGGAACCATTCTACCCTCTGAAATCGAAGAATTACAAGCGTATGGAATCACTAGAATCTATCATCCAGACGATGGAAGAGCTATGGGTCTTCAAGGAATGATCAACGATTTGATTCAGAAATGTGATTTTCCGGTTGGAACAAACATTACCAATGAACCGGAGAAATTAGCAGATAAAAACGTTCCGGCTATTGCACGAGTAATTTCTGCCGCAGAAAACTTTCCGGAACAAAACACTGAGGTACTCAATGAAATTAGAGCTATTGCTCAATCGAAATCTATTCCAGTCCTTGGTATTACCGGCACAGGAGGTTCTGGTAAATCTTCCTTAGTGGATGAATTAGTGCGCCGTTTTTTAATTGATTTTACAGATAAAGAAATTGCTGTTGTTTCAGTAGATCCTTCCAAACGCAAAACAGGTGGGGCGCTGTTGGGAGATAGAATTCGAATGAATTCCATAAAAAGCGATCGGGTATACATGCGTTCACTAGCAACACGTCAATCCAATTTAGCACTATCAAAACACGTGGCAGAAGCAATCAGTATTTTGAAAGCAGCAAACTACGATTTAATCATTTTGGAAACTTCTGGTATTGGTCAATCCGATACAGAAATTCTAGATCACAGCGATGTTTCTTTATATGTCATGACGCCTGAATACGGTGCTGCTACTCAGTTGGAGAAAATTGATATGTTAGATTTCGCAGATGTCATAGCGCTAAATAAATTCGACAAACGGGGGGCTTTGGATGCCTTGCGTGATGTTAGAAAACAATACCAGCGCAATCACAATTTGTGGGAAAAAAACGTAGACGAAATGCCGGTTTACGGAACGATTGCATCTCAATTCAATGACCCTGGAATGAATTCACTTTACAAAGTGATTATGGATAATATCGTTGAAAAAACAAGTGTCCCACTGAATTCTACGTTTGAGATTACCCGTGAAATGTCTGAAAAGATCTTCGTTATTCCACCAGATAGAACACGTTATTTATCTGAAATTTCAGAAAACAACAGATCCTATGATAAATGGGTGAACCAACAAGTGGATGTTGCTGAGAAACTATATGGATTGAAAACTTCGATTCAAACTTTAAGTGATTCTAGCCTTGAAGATAAAGATCGATTAATAAAAGGATTAACCGAAGCTTTTGAACAAGAAAAGTTGAATTTTGACCCGAAAAATTGGGCAATCCTTGAAAATTGGGATGAAAAGAAACAATCTTTCAAAAATCCGGAGTATCAGTTCAAAGTAAGAGACAAAATATTAAGCATTCAAACGCATACTGAATCACTTTCCCATTCGCAAATACCAAAAGTTGCCTCTCCAAACTATTCAAGTTGGGGGGATATTTTGCGTTGGGTACTTCAAGAAAATTATCCGGGAGAATTTCCTTATACGGCGGGATTATTTCCATTTAAACGGGAAGGCGAAGATCCAACGCGTATGTTTGCCGGAGAGGGCGGGCCAGAAAGAACCAATAAACGTTTCCATTATGTGAGTTTGGGAATGCCTGCAAAACGACTTTCAACAGCATTTGACTCAGTAACTTTGTACGGAAACGACCCTGATGTTCGACCAGATATTTATGGTAAAATTGGAAATTCGGGGGTCTCTATTTGCTGTTTAGATGATGCGAAAAAACTCTATTCTGGATTTGATTTAAGTCATCCGGCAACTTCGGTTTCCATGACAATTAATGGTCCGGCTCCTATGCTACTAGGTTTTTTCATGAATGCGGCCATTGATCAAAATTGTGAAAAGTACATCAAAGCAAATGGCTTAGAGGCTGATATTGAGGCGAAGATAGCAGCCATTTACAAAGAAAAAGGAACAGAAAGACCACGTTATCAAGAAACCTTGCCTGAAGGGAATCATGGACTAGGTTTGATGTTGTTGGGCGTTACGGGAGATCAGGTATTGCCAGCTGATGTTTATTCAAAAATCAAAGCAGAAACATTAACTCAAGTTCGCGGAACAGTACAAGCAGACATATTAAAAGAAGATCAAGCACAAAACACGTGTATTTTCTCCACAGAATTTGCCTTGCGATTAATGGGAGACGTACAACAATACTTTATCAACCACGGGGTAAGAAATTTTTATTCTGTATCCATTTCGGGATATCACATTGCTGAGGCTGGGGCAAATCCCATTACACAATTGGCATTCACATTAGCAAATGGATTTACATACGTAGAATACTATTTGAGCCGGGGAATGGACATAAATGATTTTGGACCAAATTTATCGTTCTTTTTCTCCAATGGAATTGATCCTGAATATGCGGTGATTGGTCGTGTTGCCAGAAGAATTTGGGCGAAAGCCTTGGCTAAAAAATATGGTGCAAATGCACGAGCGCAAATGTTGAAATACCACATTCAAACATCAGGACGTTCGTTGCATGCGCAAGAAATTGATTTCAACGATATCAGAACTACGCTTCAAGCCTTGTATGCGATTTACGACAACTGTAATTCATTGCATACCAATGCGTATGATGAAGCAATTACAACGCCAACTGAGGAATCTGTGCGCAGAGCGATGGCAATTCAGTTAATTATCAATCGGGAACTAGGTTTAGCGAAAAATGAAAACCCATTACAAGGCGCATTTATTATTAAAGATTTAACCGAGTTGGTTGAAGAAGCCGTTTTAACTGAATTTGATCGAATTACTGAACGTGGCGGTGTTTTAGGTGCTATGGAAACGATGTATCAACGCTCAAAAATTCAGGAGGAATCCTTGTATTATGAAACCTTGAAACATACGGGTGAATTTCCAATTATTGGAGTGAATACTTTCTTGAGTTCAAAAGGATCTCCTACCGTATTACCGAAAGAAGTAATTCGCGCAACCGAAGAGGAAAAACAATATCAAATTAACATGTTAGCTCAGTTACATGCTACAAAAGGAAATCAAGCAGAAGAAGGAATTAGAAAAGTACAAGATGCAGCTATAAACAACCGCAACATGTTTGAAGAATTGATGGAAACGTGCAAACACGCTTCTTTGGGACAAATTACAAACGCTTTATTTCAGGTAGGGGGACAGTATAGGAGGAATATGTAGGGGATCGGAATAGCACATTGGTTTATTTTTTTTAAAATTAAACGTGTTTTGTAAAGCTTCAGCAAATAAGTAATGAAAAGGATCTTGAATTTATTCCTTTAGATAAAATGTTGCCTCTTCTGGTTCATCATAACCGACTACCAACTTCCCTCTAAATAATCGAAACCCAAAGTTATCCCCTGTGGTAGGGCTCATGCCAAATAAATCAGCAGAGCTACCATAAGTGTCTATACCGACATTTATGAAGTAAAAAATCGCATCATTTTTATTCGTTACTTTAATACCGTACGTATTATACGATGAAATGTAACCATATTCAACATTCAATCCGCTATTTGAGTCATAAAATACTTTTCCGTCCATATAGTTTATTACATCAACATCGCTTTCAAAATAAACCGTTTGAGCATTTATTCCGTTCGTAAAAAATAGTAACCCGATTACAAATAATACAGTTCTCATAAATTGTTTTCTAAAAATTTAGGGTAAGATAGGTATTCTAACGCACAAATTGTCAATCGAAGAACCTTTTATACATTAGAACTTACCTAATCAAATTAACGTGTCCATTATAGGTATAAACGTTATTATCCATCGAACTTTTGAACTTAATGGTATACGTATAGGTGCCCACTTGAACCTCATTGCCTTTGAATGTACCATCCCAGCCTTGGTCGACATCTTCGGTATAGAAGAACCGTTCTCCCCATCTGTTGTAGATAGCAAACTCGTATGTGCCTGGTCTGTAGCCAGCAGTAAGAATAGGTAAGAATATATCATTCAATCTGTCTCCATCCGGCGTGAATGTATTTGGCACATAAATTATAACTTCATCCTTCACACAAACCACTTGAACAGCAGTATCTGTACAACCATCTTGGGCAGAAGCAACCAATATTACCTGATAACAACCGATTGAATCATACGTGTGGTTGGTACTCACAAAATCACTTTCGGTTCCATCACCAAAGAACCATTGGAATTCGGTGGCATTAACAGAAGTATTTGTAAACTCAAACACAGGATTTGAAATGGGTTGTGAAAAAGGATCCGGCGTAAACGAAGCAACTAACTCATTTACACATACAAAATCTTGAAGGGTTAGAGAATCTGTACATGCCTCAGCGGTTGTGCTAACTAACGTAACATCATAACAACCATAACTGTCATAAATATTAGTTTCAGAACCTAATTGGTTTGAGGAGGCACCATTTCCAAAATACCAAATTACGGATGCACTCGTTGGACCATTTCCATTTGCGCCTGTTAAATCTGTGAATGTTGGACTAAATGGTAAACAACCACCAAAATTCATGTCGGAAGAGAATAACACATTTGGCATTGGATTCACTACAACTGTTATATCTGCTGTATCTGTACAACCAAATTGGTCATATCCAATCATCGTGTAAGTATCTGTTGCATTTGGAGTAAACGGAACATTATCTATTACATTGTTGTCCCAAACATAGGTTAATGCACCAGAACCCCATAATAGGGCTTGCTCACCTGCACATAGAATAGAATCAACTACATTGATACTAACAATTGGAAGCGGATGAACAATAAGTTCCATAGTATCGCTGGCAATACACCCATTAGCAGCGGTTCCAATTACAATATAAGTATCCGTTTGAGCTGGATTAAAGGACTCTCCATCCAATACATTATTATTCCAATTATATACCAGTGCATTACCTGAACCATTCAAAGTAATTGACTGACTAAAACAAATGGCTGTATCAGGACCCGCACTTACTACCGGAGGTAAATCAAGCAAATAAGTAACTAAAATTTGATCCGTATTTTGACATAAATTGTTATCTGTTCCAGTAACGGTGAACAAAGTTGTTGCGGACGGGTAATAAGGAACACCATTGATTGCGCCATTGTCCCAAGAATAAGTTGTTGCTGTGCCAGAACCTGTCAGTATTAAATGCTGACCAAAACAAAGAGTAGTGTCCAAACCTGCATTTACAACTGGTAATGGATTTACGGTGATAGAAAGTGTGTCATTCAATCCAGCACAGCCATTGAAAGATGGTGTAACAATAATCGTAGAATTTTGAGACACCAACCCAGTAGCATCCGTATTTACAGCTGTGAACGATGCAATATCCGTTGTGCCTGAAGAAGCTAAACCAATTGAAATATTGGAGTTTTGCCAAGCATAAGTAGTTCCTAAAATATTTGAACCAAAAACAATTGGCGCAGTAATATCATTCGCGCAAACGATTTGATCGGTTGATGGTGTAATGATTGGTCGAGGATTAACAACGATGTGTAAAGTGTCATTTACACCAGGACAGCCACCAACATATGGAGTGACAACAATTAAACCATCTTGAGGTGTTGTGCCACTATTAAATGCGGTAAAACCAGGAATAGAATCAAAACCAGTTAATGGATTCAATCCAATAGAATTATAACATGTCCATTCATAGGTAGCAGTTGGATTAGAGCCTACAAAATTTAATTGACTCACAAAGTCACCGGTACAAACCGTGTCATTCACTAAATTAATAGTTGAAATTGGATAAACCGTATATTGGAAAGTATCCGCAACGCCAATACAGCCGTTCAAGGTTGGTGTCACAATGACATCCGCCACCTGGGTCAATAGCCCAATATTTGTTGTGTTAAATGAAGGAACATCTCCTGTTCCACCTGTCAACGTTGGGTTCAATAAGCCAATAGAAACATTCGTATTAAACCAATTAAAAACAGTTGAGTCTGTCATGTTTCCTTGAAAATCAACTAAGGCAGATGCTTGATTTGCACACAAAAACTGATTTGCAGGGGTATAAACGGTCGGAATTGGTTTAACAATTATTTTAAATGAGTCTATCACTCCTAAACAACCATTTAGGATTGGTTGAACGGTAATAATTGCCTCGTAATTAATAATATCTGAATTGGTAACAGGGAATGAAACTATATTTCCAACTCCCGAAGAAGGTAAATTAATTGCAGTATTGTTATTTGTCCAATGATAAACCGTTCCTGGATTATTTCCATTAAAAATGATGTCGGTAATTGAATCTCCGTGACAATAATAAATTGGCTGGGTTGCTAAAACAACAGTAGATATTGGATTAACAGTGATCGTTGTGGTTTGAGGTGCGCCTGAACAACCATTAAAATCTGGAGTAACTGTAATCGTTGCTGTTTCGATGTTATTACTAACATTGGTCGCTGTAAATGATGCTATATCTCCTGTTCCGGAACCAACAAGTCCAATTGAGTTGTTATTATTTATCCAACTAAAATTCG
>CAMAQX010000075.1 GCA_945860455.1 Lishizhenia tianjinensis | reverse complement strand
GGAAAAAGCATAAAATAAATAACAAAGCATGGTGGCACTATCTGGCGATGCGTAGTTATAATACGATGTTTTTTGTTTACAAAGACCTTCCAGTAGCCATATTGAAAAAATTGTCTCCATAAATTTTTATAATTTCCTCTAACGAAATATTTCAAAAAAATTCCTGCCTCAAAATAAATCTTACCCGAGGCTTTTGTTACTCTAAAATTAAAATCATCATCCTGATTTCGAATAAGAACCTCATCGAAAAAACCAATTTTTTCAAAAACATGATAAGGATACATTGGACTTGTAACGGTATCGGTAAAACCAGATACTTTTAACGTTCTAAAATTACCTATCCCCATCCCAAAACTTGTTGACATCGCCAAAGAAACTGCCTTACTCACTTTAGATGTATATTCATTTATTATCTTTCCCCCAACGCACCAAATAGAAGAATCTTCTTGAAGTATTCGAACGCACTCAATTAAATAATTCTCGGATATTATATGCCTAGCACCAATGATCTGCACATAATCTACTTTTCCTCCTGCATAAATCCCTAAGTTAAAGGCAAATGGAGTAAGTTGTTTCTCGTTATTAATTAAATAAACATCGCTAAATTCCTGCTGCAAAGCCTGAACTATTTCACGAGTACCATCGTCACTCATGCCATCAACTACATAAATCTTTGAAATAAAATCATCAGGAAGAAAAGCACTTTTTATAGCCCTAATGCACTTTTCAATGTATAGTTTTTCATTTCGGCAAGGAATTACAATCGATATTTTTCGCATAAAAACTTTCCTGATAAGTCAACAAATTTAAGGTAAAATAAATACTGATTATATTCTTAGAAATAAACTTTCGCTCAAAAGAGTAAAAGCAAAACCTTGCGAAGGATAATATGAGGTATTTAGTTGTAACGTCATTAATCTTTTGTGAAAAATAGCCAAGTTGAAAAAAATGCAAAAACAGGAGCAGATGATCCCACATCAAGAATATCATATCCAAATCCACACAAAACGAGCGACAGGAAAAATGGAAATTGCCCCATCCGATTATATTTGACTAGCTTTTTAAGCAGTATGAATAAGAAAAAGAAATATATGAGAATTCCAAAAAATCCATTCTTTACTCCAATTCTGAGATACTGATTATGTGGTGCAGTATGTTCTTTTGCGTTACACGGCATTTTTTCTTGGTTATAAATTGAAAACATTTCATCGCGCCAGTCTCCTGTACCAACTCCCAATATTGGATGTTGTTTCAAAATTAACACACTTGTTTTTACCGCATTCAATCGAAGAGAAGTAGAAGACATACAATTCATGGATAAGGTATCTTTTCTGGTGACAGACATATCCTTTTTGCCTAATTGAATCGTTTCTTTTGACACTACTTGAAACCTTCCTTGAAAAACAGGAAATAGAAGAAGTAATGAACAAAAAGCACCAACTAGGAGGACATCAAACTTGTTTTTACGATTCCAATAATAGATAAAAGACGCGGCTAAAACAAGGTAGTAACAAACGATCACGATACGACTTTGCAAGAGCAATAAACCTACTGTTAAAAAGCAGAGAACGATATAATATCCGATTAATTTCTTAAGGGAAATTACATTGCTCCCATTAACCCTCCAATCAAGAAGGAGTAAAATTCCAATCAGTGTTAATACCGAAAAAATATTGGTGTCATGATCGAGGTACGCATAAAAGAAATCGCTGATATTTCCTCCATTCAAATACCGAATTGTAGCAGCGTACAAATCAATTAAAAAACGAAAAATAACACCTGAAATAAAGACGGCAATTACTTTTGATTCTATCTTTTTCCTTCGATTTCCTTCCATCGCGAAAAGCGTTACCGGAAAAATCAAATACGGCAACATTCTACCCAAATCTCCCAATCCCTGTTTGAAATTTGTCGTATAAATCAAGCCGAAGACTGTTAAGCCAAAAGGTATTAACGCAAAGAAAAAAATTCTTGTTGGAATTAGTGATCCTTTATACTTTCGAATCCAACATTCCCTCAACCAAGCAATCACTAACAATAGCAAAGCAAAAGGAAACAAGTGCATAAAAACAATTGCAGCCGCATTTATCAAAATGGCAATTTCTAACAAACCAATCGAGCGGATGAAACTTTTCATGAATACGAAGATAAAGGTTAAGTTAAGGTAACACTTCGAAATAAATACTTTTTTGACTATTCATATTTTATCATTGCTCAAATCAACCAATTTTTAGATTAACAATTTTTCATCTAAGTTGAGCAAAAACTGAATAAAATGCTTTTAATTTAATAAATTCCTTCTCCCAATTATAAATGTTTTTTGCTGCCAAAAGTCCATTTTTACCTTGATTTCTGGTTACTGTTGAATTTTCAAGCATTTCAATTAATGAAGCCCTTATAGCACTAACATCCATTGGGTCAACGCATTTTCCGCAGTTTGCTTGTAAAATGATTTCTCTCCAGAGCGGAAAATCACTTGCTAAAACGGCTGTGCCCGAAGCCATGTATTCAAACATTTTAATTGGATATGCCTCAACATAACTTTGTGTTGGATGTAGAGTAACAATCCCAATTTCACTTTGATTCAAAATTGACGCTATTTCTGTTCGACTTACTTGTCCGAAAAATTGAACATTTTTCCAACCTGGCAAATTCATTACAGTGTCTTTTAATTCATCAGATTCAAAAGTACCTGCCAGTAGTAACCTAACATCTATTTTATCGATTGCATTAACTAGCTCTATGATTCCTCGAGTTCGAAAAATCCCTCCAACATAGCAAATTGTTCTTGAGAACTTATTTTTTTCTAAAATATTGAGCTCCAATAAATCAGGATAATTTGCAATCATTTCAACATTGGGCTGAAATTTTCTAAATCTGTTGCAAATTAGTGGAGTTACTGAAATGACACCATCCAATCTGGAACAAACGTAACGTTCATAAATAGCATAAAGTTTTGAAATTAAAACCCGTTGATAGATTGGTATCCAAATTTTATCGATTAATTGCTTTGGGACATCTTCATGCGAATCAAAAATAACGCGCGCACCCGTTTTTTTTTTCAACTTTAAGGCAATTGTCAGTAATTCAGGATCATGTAAATGGTATATATCAGCATCTTGCTTTATAGCGAGCCCTAAAGCTTTTTTAGAAGCAAGGCGTATGCGTGAACTTCTATTTTGAGCAGATAAAGAAAAACTAATGATATTGACACCACTTTCAACTCGTGATTCACAATTTGGAACAATACAACTTACCTGAAAATCATTACTCGTTGCAAGACTAAAACACATCTTATGAAAAATGCGTACATCTCCATCAGGATGGACGGTTGTAATATGGCAGATTTTCATAATTGAGAATTAATTATTTTTTCATAAAGAGAAATAAATTTTTTTCGATTCGCCTCTTTTGTTCCGTCTTTTTGAATAATGATTTGATTCATTGATCTCACCTTTTCTCGATCTAAATCAAATGCTGGTGTTAAAAAATCGGCATCTAATTCGGCAACAATACTTCCATTGATTTTATCTTTTATCCATTCGCGGTTTGAAGGAAGATCAGATAAAATTGGTATGCAACCATAGGCCATTGCCTCTAATAAACTTATACTAGTTGCATCAGATTCGGGAATTGAAATCCAAAATGTAGACCGCGCATACCAATTACGATTTGATTCAGAATCAACCCATCCAATAAATTCAACTGAATCTTCCAAATGAAGTTCTCGTACAATTTTCTTGAGATTTTCTGTTTCGGTTCCTGTCGCACCAATAACTAAACGCCAATCAATAGTTGAATTTTTTAAGCGAAACGTATGAAAAGAATAAATAATAGTTGCGATTCGATACAAAGGTTTATGTAATCTATTTGAATAGAATAAATTTTCTTTTTCTTTTTCAATCTGAAAAAGTTCAATTCCAAAGTTTGCGACTAAAACCTCTTTTGATTCAACTAATAATTCCTTCAACTCTTCAGCTAGGTTAATTGAATCAGCAGTGTAATAATTAAATTTATTAATGTAAAAACGTACCAATTTTCCCCAAAAAAAATTCTTTTTTGGCAAAATAAAGATATCGCTTCCCCAAGCTGTAAGGACCATGTTTGATCTTTTTCCCAAAGCCAAGGCAGAATAAAGAGCATAACTATTGGCTTGATGAACATGAATAACAGTTGGATTATATTCTCTAACAATCCGACGAATTTTGGACGGTGAGATAAATAGTGAAGAGAGTTTTAAATTAAAACTTACTATTTCCTGTCTTACTTTTTTTTCTTGATTCCGTTCATTTGTAATCAATAAAACATCATCAAAATGCATTGAAACTAATTCAATAAAATTGAAGGTGTGCACTGAATTTGAACCTATTACCAATAGCTTATTCATGCTTTACTTCATATAAGTTTGATTCAATTCCTGAAATTCAGTTAACCATTTGTTATCTTTATCACGAACATCTCCTGTTACAACAGCTGGATTACCCGTAATAATTGAAAAATCCGGAAATTCACCTTTCACATAAGAATGCGCAGCTATCAGGGATCCTTTTCCGATTGTTGTATTGGGCATAATTACCGTAAATGGCCCCACAAAAGAAAAATCCCCAATGGCGACTGATCCTTTGATATATCCAATATGGTCCTTGTGTTTCGCATATGAAGATCCATACAACCTTATTGATTGATGACTAGAATGAGTTGTTATGCTTACAAAAGAAGTAATTTGACAACCTTTACCCAATTGGATTCCATTACTTGCTTCTATATAATTATGATGCCCAATGTAAACATGATCTTCAACCTTTAATTGCTTTGGGTAATCAATAAAAGTTGTATTTCCAATACGAACACCTTGCACTTTAAGTCCTTGAAAATTGGTTGTTTTGGACAACATTCGTGGTCGAGTGAAGACAAATAAAAGCTTAGCTAATCGGTATTGTAATCCTTGCCAATTTCGATTAATCATGTGCGATTTTTTTGAGTGTCCATGTTTTCCAAAATTACGAGAGATAATCCAAAAACAAATGCCACTAGCATACTAATTTTAGCATTAGACATTGGATTATTCATGAAAGCCACTGAGGCAATAATAATTATTATCATACTTAGAAAACGAAAATGGCTTATTCGTTTATAAAATGAAAAAATAGGCGTCAATAATAAGGATAGATATAAAAGTACTCCTTGTATCCCATATCTCCAAAGATAAAAGACATATTCATTTTCAGGATATAGCTTTTCACGATAAATATATGCCTTGTTGGGACCATAACCAAAAATCGGATTCTCCATCCATTGGTGAATCAAACTAACCCAAACTTTTATCCTAGCAGCAAATGAATTATTCTCGTGAATTTGGGGTTTTGTATTGAATAAATATTGCAATGCAATTGTATCAAGAAATGCTGATAAACCAAAAAACAAACACGTACAACTAATTTCAAACACAACTTCCAATGCGGTAGCCTTTCTCCATAAAACCCCGAGAACATAGAGGACAACCAATACTCCGATATCCGTTCGAGATTGGCACAAAATAACCAACAGAATACTTGTCAAAAAGAGAATTTTAAGTCTCGTATGTGTTAACAAATTCCAATTGCTTTCTTTATTTTTCAGTTCAATCAACAAAAAGGAATAAAAAGCAAAGAAAAAAAGAAATAATATCCCATTTATATTTGGATTCCCCATTGTGCCAACTATGCGCTTTGGACCAGGGCCTCCTAATGAGTTTTTTCCAAAACTCAAAACATCTCTTCCATCCGTATCATATAATATTGTAATTATCTCATTGAAATAAAACAGATTAAACAAATGAAAGATATTAAATAGTACTAAACCTAAAAAACAAAAATTAATCCACTTGACCAGCGAATTATAGCGTAAATTAGTTCGGAGAAAAAAGATAGTAAAAAGATAAACCACCCCAATTTTAGCCAATTTATGTATTTCCAAATACTCGCGATAGTCCTTGTAATTGGGGTTAGCAAAAATTGAAATCAAAATAATACTTGCCATCGCCATTAAAACAAGTAAGAAGCGATCTATTAAATACCAGCGAACCAAGCATAATCTTAATCCCATAATTACGATAAGCAGTTCTTCTATCCCTAAAAACAACCCACTATGTATTCGAATACTAGGAACAAATAAAATAGAAAATAAGGTTACAAAAAGAAGTATGCCGTCCATTTTCTCGGCCTTAATTGAGTTTGCTTCTAGTAAAATAAATGAGGATTTATGATTATTCATTTTTTAATCTCAGATCGTTTTTATAAACAAAAATAGAATAGAAAACGACACAAAACATCAACCAAACTGCTTGAGAATAAGAAATTATTTGCAGTGACAATGCAAAAATGGGTTCTGAATTCCCATAAAAGTGGGGAATTAACCACAAGGGAATTACCTGAATAAGCGCACTAATTATTCCAAAAACAAATGCTAATCGTTGAATACCAATTATGAGAGGCAAAGAAGAAATTGGTGAAAGAATAAAATTAACCAGTAACCAGAAAGACATTGTTTCTGAGTAACGTCCAGATAAAGCCCACGGAGCTCCAAAAACCCAACTAAAAATAGTTTCACCATAAAAATATAATGTTGTAAATGGCACAATGCTCAATAAAGTTAAAAAGCCAATTATCTTCGTAAATAGTGGTAGAATTGGTTCATTATTATTATATTTCTTTATTGCTTGGTTATAAAAAAGCTGACTTAGCGATACGCCAACCAACATCATAGGGATGCGCAGCATATTATATGAATGACTAAAAGAACCGTATATACTACTCGAAAAATGAGTAAAAATAAGAGATGCAACCAACATATCCCTGCCATTATCGATAATAACATGGGGCAAATTAACTAAAGGAAATTCAATGTGGTTTTTCATTAAAAATCTAGTTTTTCTAGAAGACCTAAAATGCTTGAATTTTTCTTTTATTTTTTTGAAATTGAATATTATTTCAATTGAAGAAACCATTAATCCTATTAAGGTTGAAAGAATCAATCCAAAATAACTCCATGAAAAAAGTGCAAAAAACCATTTAAGACCATTGGACAAGAATGAATTTACAATTTTTTGCCTTGAGATAACAGAGAAAGAACCCATTCTAACCGACCAATTAGTTCCAAGATTAATGATAACTGTAAATGCTGCACCCAAAATAACCATTAACAAATACCACAATTCCATTCCGATAGAATAACCTGAAAAAAGTATTCCACCTAATATGAGAAAAATAAAACACAAAATGATTATTGAAATCATCAATGAAAGTCGATACAATAAATAAGAATGACCATGATTTTTGGGAAGCGGAATAGCTAATTCATACCTTAATGTTGCTATTGCCGATAAAAAACCTGTTAAACGCAAATAAAATCCCAATTCACCTATTTCGGATGGTGTGTAAAGTCTAGTTAGTATAGGTGCTAGCGCATACCCAATTGCTTGAGCGATCAAAGTACCCGTCATCAGAACTGTAAGTGATTTAATAAAATCACTATTCTTCATATTTTTAATTCGTTGGAAAACCATGAGCTACAAAGATACAATTAATCTGTTTTGGAAATAAACTTGTTTTTAGTGGTTGAATGCACCAAAATATCCTATTCCTTTCTATTGATTCGATTATCCAAAAACCAGTAATTTAAGTATCCTTTAATTTAAAAAGTAGAATAACGAATTAAAATAATTGGTATGATAAAGACTTAGCCGATCAGGTTTACACCTATAATTATAAAATAAACGTCAGTAAGATTAGGCATGGATTTGTGCATTTGATACAGTAATCTACCACATACCAAATCAAGATCATCAACTAATGTATATCGAGTTTCTTCTCTCTAACGTCTATCCAAAATCATATGGAGGTTTTTATTTTCTCCCCATATAAAAAGAGCATTTAATTTTTTTTGATCTAACTTTGTTTCATGAAATACATTTTTGGCGTCGTAAGTTTTAGTTTCCTTTTTATGAGTATTTGTAGAGGTCAGAATACATTTAAAGCTGTTGTAAAAGATAGTGCTACTAACACTTATTTAATCGGTGTAAAAGCTCAACTAAAAGGAACAACAAATGGATCCTTAACGAATGAAGTTGGTTTATTGAAAATTGAAAACATTCCAAATGGATCGCAAACAATCCTATTTCGTTATTTCGGATATAATACATTTCAACAAAATTTTATATTCCCATTAGAATCACTCCAAGTTGAAATTTTTCTTTCTGAAAAATCAGATGAACTTGAAGAAATCATTGTGGAAGGTACAAGGAGCAACAAGAGTATTTCGAATATTCCTACAAGAGTGGAGGTCCTTACTGAAGAAATAGATGAGGCAAGCACAATGGATCCAAGTAAAATAGCACACCTTATAACCCACAGTACTGGAATTCAAGTACAACAAACATCAGCTACAAGTAATACTGCCAATGTGAGAATTCAAGGTTTAGATGGTCGTTATACACAAATATTAAAAGATGGATTCCCTCTGTATGGCGGTTTCAGCGGTTCTTTGAGTATCATGCAAATTCCCCCATTGGATTTGCGGCAGGTAGAATATATTAAAGGGAGTGCATCAACCTTATTCGGCGGAGGTGCTATTTCAGGCCTTATTAATTTGATATCAAAAGAGCCAACTAAAGAGGAAACACTTCTTCATTTAAACGGATCACATATTGGAGCATTTGATGTAAATGCCTTTGTAAGTAGAAAAATTGGTAAAATTGGTTTAACACTTTTGGGGCAAAGAAATTCTCATGCAGTTTTTGATGCTGACAAGGATGGTTTTAGTGATATGCCGAAACTTGTCAAATATAATTTCAATCCTAAATTGTTCTTTTATTTGTCAGACAAAACTAAACTTTCTATTGGTGGAACTTTCACTAATGAAAAAAGACAGGGTGGTGATATCAAGCTAATCAATAATTCATTTCAAGATTCTGCCAATTTCTACAAAGAATCGAACGATGTTAGTAGGATTACGACACAAATCAAATTCGATCACAAGATCAACGATTACCATTCGCTAACATTTCGCAACAGCCTTAACGTATTCAGTAGAGTGTTATCCATTGTTCCGAACCAATCCATCCCAGAATATCGTTTTTCAGGAGAACAACTTTCCTCTTTCTCTGAATTTTCATACAGCTTCCAAAAAGAAAACCAATTACTCATTGCAGGTTTGAATTTTTACAGTGATAATTTTCGGGAAGATAGTCTACAATCTCCAATACTTCGTAATGAATCATTTAAGACATTTGGTGCATTTGCTAATTATAATTTAGATCTTGGTAAAAGGGTAATATTAGAAGCAGGATTCAGGGGTGATTATGTTTCAAATGAAAAGTTTTTTGCATTACCACGAATTTCAACACTGTTTAAATGGACACAGAAATTAACCACAAGAATAGGTGGCGGATTAGGATATCGAAATCCAACTATCTTCAATCAAGAGTCTGAATTATTGGGTTATCAAAACGTTTTACCTATTGACAAAATAAATGTTAAAGCAGAACAATCGTATGGAGGGAATGCTGATATTGGATTTAAAACTTCAATTGGTGAAAATTTCTTTTTAAACATCAACCAACTCTTTTTTTATACCTACTTAGCAAACCCAGTGGTATTGTCAGACACAGGAAGTAACAGTGGTATTTATCATTTCGTAAATGCGAACGGTCATACTCGTAGTCTAGGAGCAGAAACATTTTTCAAATTTGGTTTTTATGATTTTGTGTTGTTTGTTGGCTATACATACACACATGCAACAAACCATTTTAATGGAGCGACTTCCAATTTAACATTAACACCTCGACACAGTATAAAAGGTGATTTACTTTACGCGTTACCAGGAAAATGGAGAATTGGTCTGGATTACGAGTACAAAAGTGGACAATATTTATGTAATGGAACTAAGACAAGAACATTTTGGACTTTTGGCGCGTTGGTAGAATACACATGGAAAAATTATACATTTTTTGGCAATGTTGAAAATTACACCAATGTACGACAAACAAATTATGGAAGTTTAGTTTCTGGCCCCTATTTAACCCCTCAATTCACCGAAGTTTGGGCTCCTTTAGATGGAATAGT
>CAMAQX010000074.1 GCA_945860455.1 Lishizhenia tianjinensis | reverse complement strand
GATAATTATATGCCTGATCTAAAAATTTGCCCGCAACAATTAAATCTTGAAATTCATTAAACACCACCATTGATTTTTTATCTTCATTGAAAAGTAATGTAGCATAATAGTATTTTGAGGAATATCCAAAATCTGTTTTGCTTTCTTTGGAATTCATAAATGTTGATCGTGCTTTTGCCGGCTCTTTCAATAACAAAAACGTATATCCATATTTAAAATAAAATTCATCTTTTTGCTCTGTTTGCAGTTCACTTGGAATCACTTTAGAATACCATTCACGTGCTTTCTTATTTTCATTTTTGAAATAAAAATTTCCCAATCGAAATGAAATTTGGTTCTTATAAATGTTTTCAGGAAAATCTTTATTGAATTGCATAAAAAGTCGGACTGCTTCAACATCTGAATTCATTTCCAACGCACACACCCCAATATAATAGCGCGACTTCACGTGAAATGGATCCGCGGTGGTTTTTACTTTACCAACAAAGGTCTCAAATTCCATTTTAGCCATGCTAAATTGTCGCTTGGCAAAAAGTTCTTCTGCACGATAGAATCCCTCGTAATCCCCAGTATATTTTTGCGTAGCTTGGGAATAAGTAACTGAGGAAATTAGAAGAAAAACAATAAAAATGATTTGTTTCATGTATTCTGTTTAAGGCAAGTAAAATTACAATGGGTTATATGGCTAGTTTTGGATATGAGTAAAAGTTTTAAACGCGATTCTGTTAAGATAAAATAATTAAAAAGCATCCATGTGTTACAATTAACTTGATATTTGTTCCTAAATACATCTTCGTGTCTGCAATAATTAAACTGAATAAAGTAAATATCTATCAATCCAAAAAAATAATTTTGGAAGATATTAATCTGGAATTAAATGAAACAGAATTTGCCTATCTTATTGGTAAAACAGGAAGCGGCAAGAGTAGTTTACTGAAAATCCTATATGGCGAATTGGCACTTACTGAAGGAAATGGAAGTGTTGCTGGATTCGATTTACGTAACTTAAAAAGAGCTGAAGTGCCGTTGCTTCGCCGGAAAATTGGAATCGTTTTTCAAGATTTTCAATTACTCATGGATCGAACGGTAATTCAAAATATGATTTTTGTACTGGGTGCAACAGGTTGGAAGGATAAAACGCTTATTCAAAAAAGAGCACTGAGTGTTTTGCAACTAGTTGGTGTTGAACAAAAGGCAAATGCTATGCCGCATGCTTTATCTGGTGGTGAACAACAGCGGGTGGCCATCGCTAGAGCATTATTAAATCAACCGGAGTTAATACTCGCTGATGAACCAACAGGAAATTTAGATCCGGAAACTTCCGAAGAAATTATGCATTTGTTGATTGCCGTTGCTAAAGAGGAAAAATCAGCAATTCTCATGGCTACACATGATTTGAATATGGTTAAAAAATTTCCTGCTCGTGTACTTCGCGTGGCGAGTAGTTCTGTTACTGAAGTAAATATATAACACTATGAAACGATTCTATTATTTGAGTAGTTGCAGTACATGTATACGTATTTTAAAAGAACTCAATTTGCCAACTCAATTTGAATTATTTGATATAAAAAAAACAAATATCGACGAAGAAACCTTGGATTTTCTCCAATCAAAAGCGGGAAGTTACGACTCTCTTTTTTCTAAAAAAGCGATGAAATATAAATCACTTGGTCTTAAACAAAAAAACCTTTCTGAAATTGAATACAAAAATCTAATCCTAGAAGAATATACTTTTCTTAAGCGACCAATTTTAATCGATCAAGAAACGATTTTTGTTGGAAATTCAGCGGATGTTATACTAAAAGCAAAACTTCATCTCGGAAACTAATCCACTAGTTCTTCCTAAATTAATATTAACGCAATGCGTTGCTGTTTTTACCGACTAAAAGAGTATTACAATCTTACACATGAAAAAAATAATTCTTTTTAATCTGTTCATACTTTCAGTAACCGTAATGTTTGCTCAAAACTTTTATGATCGTGCAACGCTACAAAGGATTGAGATTTTCTTTGGATTTACAAATTGGGACAGTCAATTAGATGCTGCAACTTCCACAGATACATATATTATTGCGGATTCATTAGAATTAACGGAGTTAGCTTTGATAGTGTTGGAGTAAAATACAAAGGAAATAGTTCTTATAACCCCAACAACAATAAAAACCCGTTGCATCTAGAATTAGATCATATCATTGGTAGCCAGGATTATCAAGGATATACGGATGTAAAGCTTCAAAATGGATATACTGACCCATCCATGATTCGAGAAGTATTATCCTATTCAATTTTGGAACAATACATGGATTGTCCAAAAGCTAATTTCTCCAATGTATATATAAATGGAACGTTAAGAGGATTGTATTCTAATGCCGAAAACATTAATAAAAAATTTAATGGTGACCATTATTACATGAGCAACGAGTCATTTTTTAAATGTAACCAGTTGGAGGAGCAGGTCCTGGCTCTACATCTAATCCATATTTAAAATACATCAGCATGGATAGTTCTGCTTATTTTAATGGATATGAATTAAAATCTACGTATGGTTGGAACCGCCTTGTGGACCTCATCAAAACATTAAATAATGACGTAACAAATATTGAATCCAAAATAGATGTTGACAGGGCCTTGTGGATGTTAGCTTATAATAATGTTTTGGTGAATCTTGATTCATATAGCGGTGCATTTCGTCAAAACTATTATTTGTCTTGGGATTTAAACGCACGATTTGTCCCGACAATATGGGATTTAAATATGTGTTTTGGCGGTTTCCCAGGTGGGACTGGTTCTGGTACTTATACACCAACTACTCTTGATCCGATGTCGAATAGTACATCAACCAATCATCCTTTGATAGTAAAAAAGATGGCAAATTCATTATACAAACGAATGTATCTGGCCCATGTAAGAACGATTGTTCAAGAAATTTTTGCCTCTCAAGATTATTTAACTACTGCAAACACGTTGCGGGCCACTATTGATGCATCTGTTCAAGCAGATCCATATAAATTCTATTCTTATACTCAATTTCAAAATAGTTTAACAACTGATATTGCCGGCGGAGGTCCCCCAGGATCTATCATTCCAGGGATACAAAATTTAATGAGTGCAAGGACAACTTACTTTTCCACAAATTCAAATTATATACTCGTTGCGCCCTCTATTTCTTCCTTTGGTGCGAGTAATAATACTCCGGCGTTTGGAAAATCAATATACATCACAACAACTTGTTCCAATGAATCGACTGTTTATTTAGGATATCGATTGAATCACCAATTAAAATTCAATCGTGTTCAAATGTTTGGTGATGGAACTCATGGTGATGGAGCAGCAGGAGATCATATTTATGGATTCCCTATATCCCTTAGCGGTGCTCTATTTGAATACTACATCTATGCGGAAAACTCTATTGCTGGTTTGTTTAGTCCCCAACGGGCAGAGCATGAATGCCATTCATTAGCTATATCAATACCATTTTGTAATATCGGAGATGTCTTGATTAATGAAATTGTAGCTTCAAATACTACCTCAGCATATGATTCAAACGGCGAAAATGATGATTGGGTTGAGTTATTCAATACTACGTCTAGTGCTATCGATTTATCAGGAATGTATTTATCGGATGACCCAATTAATTTAATGAAATGGTCTTTCCCGATTGGAACAAGTATTCCGGCCAATGGATATTTGATGGTTTGGTGCGATAATGACATGGGACAGACTGGGTTGCATACAAATTTTAAATTAAGCTCATTGGGTGAGAATTTAATTTTCAGTAATGGCGCCACCATCTACGACCAAGTGCTCTTCGGGGTTCAAACTGCTGATGTTGCATACGCTCGTTGTCCTGATGGCGATTTATTGAGTTTTGCCACACCCACACCAAACGCAACAAACAACTGCATAGCGGGAGTAACTGAGTTAGACAATCAATTAAAAATAGTGGCTTATCCTGTTCCAGCTAGTGATTTTATAAAGTTTGTTTTAAGTGAAGACGGACAATTATTCATGCAAATAACTGATATTCAATGTAGATCATTAATGAATAAACCATTGATTTCAGGGGAAAATGAAATTAGTATTAGTGATTGGTCTAATGGTATTTATTATGCGTCCATTCAAAAACCGAATGGTAAGAAGATAACAATAACCTTTATGAAAAATTAATTAGGAGACAATTACTGCTGAACCAATCAATTCTTCGTTGATATACCATGCAGCAAATTGCCCGGGAGTAATACCTCGTTGTAGTTGATCAAAAAGCAAATAATAATTACCTGATTTTTTTATAAATAGTGCTTTTTGTAAAGGCTGTCTATATCTGATTTTTACTTTTATAGACATAGCAAAAGACTCCTCCCTACTCCATGCTGGTTTTTGAATCCAGTTGATTGAATCCGTTTCCATTAATAGACCTTTTCGATTAAGCGCAGGATGATCTGTACCTTGGCAACTAAAAACAATGTTGTTTTCAACGTCGATCTGAACAGCAAAGGAGGGCAAAGGACGTCCGCCGACGTGAAGACCCTTACGTTGACCTATGGTATAATAATGAGCGCCTTGATGTTCAGCAACTGTTTTTCCGTTTAATCGATCGAAAACAAAAGGCATTGCCAATTTCTCAACATTCTCAGGGGTTGCAGGAATAGCATGGTAAGAGACCAAAGTTGGTAAATCAGCCGGAATTTCAACAACAATACCTTTTTTTGGTTTTAACTGTTGTTGTAAAAATTCAGGAAGACTAATTTTACCGACAAAGCATAAGCCCTGGGAATCTTTTTTTTCAGCCGTTAATAAGCCTTGTTCGCTTGCAATTCTTCTCACCTCCGACTTCTCCAAATGACCTATAGGAAAAAGTGCTTTGGACAGTTGTTCTTGCGGAACTTGGCATAAAAAATAGGATTGATCTTTAGTTTTATCCATACCCGCCAACAAAGAACAAGAACCATCCAGATTTTCAGCTTTTTGACAATAATGACCCGTTGCCACGAATTCAGCACCTAATTGCAAGGCTGCTTGCAAAAAAACATCAAATTTAATTTCTCGATTGCAAAGAACATCAGGATTAGGTGTTCTGCCTTGTTCGTATTCAGAAAACATATAATTAACAATACGTTCTTTATACTCCGCACTCAAATCAATTACTTGAAAAGGAATACCCAGCTGTTCGGCCACCAAAAGAGCGTCGTTAGAATCATCAATCCAAGGGCATTCATCAGAGATAGTAACTGATTCATCATGCCAATTCCGCATGAACATTCCAATTACCTCATATCCTTGCTCCTTCAGCAAATATGCAGCAACACTGGAATCGACACCTCCTGAAAGTCCAACAACAACGCGTTTCATGAAGCAAAATTACGATAAAAAGCATGCATTTCTTAGGGAATAGATATCTTTAGGAATATTTTACATAATGGACATACTTTCAAAAATTAATTGGAAAAACTACCTACTTACATTTACCTCGATTGGTTTTGTTTCTATCATTTTTTTTACGGGAAATGATTCACTCTTTTGGAGCGCAACTGCACTTGGGATTTTGATGATTATTTGCTGGATATTTGAGTTAATCCCGATCTATATTCCAGCTCTTTTTCCGTTGATTTTTGCTGTTCCATTGAAATTAATTACACCGATTGAATTAGCGTCCTCATATGGTAATAGTAATGTATTTCTGTTTTTCGGTGGATTTGTGTTAGCCTTGGCACTTGAAAAATGGTTGCTTCACGAGCAAATTGCACGGTCTATTATCCATTTTCTTGGTTCAAGTGCTGAGCGAATACTATTGGGTTTTACAGCAAGTACTTTTCTGTTAAGTATGTGGATTTCAAATACTGCTACTGCGCTCATGATGCTGCCGATGGCATTAGCGGTTGTGCACGCATTGCCAAAGACTGAACAAAAGAAAAAATTCCCGATTCTGTTATTGCTTTCAATTGCATACAGTTCAAGCATTGGAGGAATGGCAACATTAGTTGGTTCACCACCTAACACACAAATGGCTGCTTTATTGGACAAAAATTTTGGGATAACTATAACATTTTGGGATTGGTTTAAAGTTGGTTTTCCCATCAGTTTATGCATTGCGATTAGTATGTATTTTCTTTTTTTGATTCTGCTTGGCAAAGAGCGCAAAGAAAAATACCACTTTGATATTCCTAAAAAACCATGGACAAAAGAACAATTCAAGGTGCTTCTAGTATTTGGTATTGTCATCCTCTCTTGGATTTTCAGAGGGTTTCTAGTTGAGATTACCGATTTTAAATTTGGAGATGAAAGCGTAGCGTTAATTGGTGCAATTACCTTATTTTTAATTCCTTCCAGAAACAAATCAAAACCATTGTTAGAATGGAGAGATACAGAAAAATTACCTTGGGGAATCTTATTGTTATTTGGCGGTGGACTAGCATTGGCAACAATATTTGAAAAAAATGGAATTGTTGATGTATTTAATCAACTAATGCAAAATTATTCAACATATTCACTTTGGGCAATCCTATTAATTGTTGTGTTTATTGGGATTTTTGTAACTGAAATAATGTCTAATTTAGCTCTTGTAACATTAATGGTTCCAATCGTTGGATCATTCGCCGTAACATTAGGTCTTCCTCCTCAACTGTTATGTATACCGTTAACACTTGCTGCCAGCTGTGCCTTTATGCTGCCTGTTGGTACGCCACCAAATGCGATTGTTTTTTCTTCAGGAGTAATTAAAATTCACCAAATGGTGAAAATTGGATTCGTTTTAAATATAATTAGCATTTTAATTATCACATTTTTATATTACGTTATTGGTATTCTTTGATTTAGCCTTATTTTTGAAAAAAAAAGCTCATGAAATATAAATTCATCTCCGCCTCATTACTTACCCTTGGATTATTTTCAACGGTTGTTTTTGGGCAAAACACAAAAAACTGGTACAATGGTGAAGGCACAGGTATGTACACAGAAGCAGCATATAAACTTGTGAAAAAGAAAAAATCATCTACTGTTGTTGTGGCAGTTATTGACTCTGGAATTGATGTTGAACACGAAGACTTACAAGGTAAAATATGGGTTAACCCGAAAGAAATTGCAGGAAATGGAAAAGATGACGACGGAAACGGATACATAGATGATATTCATGGTTGGAATTTCTTAGGTAATGCTAAAGGAATTAATGTAGACGCTACTCGTTTAGAAAAAACAAGGATTTTTGCTGAATTGAGAGACAAATATGAAGGCGTTGATGCAACCATGATTGAGCAAGATGAGGAGTATAAACTTTTTTTAAAGGTTGCTGAAGAAGTAGGAGAACAATTCAGAAATATGCAGGCTGAGTACGAACAATACAAAGAAGTAATTGATGTCAATCCAGAATACAAACAATATTATGACGATAATTTAAAATACAATCTTAACCCAGATTTTGATGATCGTTCGGTTATTGGAGATAATCCTAAAGATATCAATGATAAAAATTATGGGAACAATAATTACGAAGGTCCGGATGCCTTGCACGGAACTCACGTTGCGGGGATAATCGGTGCGGTGCGTGGAAATGACAAAGGTGGAGACGGAGTTGCAAACGATGTGAAAATCATGTCATTACGTGCTGTTCCTAATGGCGATGAACATGATAAAGATATTGCGTTAGCAATTCGATATGCGGCTGACAATGGGGCACAAGTTATTAATATGTCTTTTGGAAAAGCTTATTCTCCGAATGCAAAATGGGTATATGAAGCACTTCAATATGCTGATTCAAAAGGCGTTCTATTGGTTCATGCGGCAGGCAATGACAACAAAAATGTGGATGTAGAATCTAATTTTCCAACTCCGAAATATTCATTTCAAACTACGGACTTTCAAAATTTCTTAACGATAGGTGCATCCACCAATTCAATCTCGAAACTAAAAGCTGAGTTCTCCAATTTTGGAACAAGCACAGTGGATATCTTTGCACCAGGACAAGAGATTTATAGCACCCTTCCAGACAATAAATACAAAGATTTGCAAGGAACATCAATGGCTGCCCCAATGGTTGTTGGTGCTGCAGCATTTCTTAAATCTTATTTCCCAACTTTATCAATGACACAAATCAAAACAGTTTTAACAACTAGCTCAATGAAATACAACAAAGAATTGGGTCAATATTCAAAAACTCCAGGGGTAATTAACTTAGTCTCTGCCGTAAATGCTTGTAAAAAACTAGAAAAAAAGAAATAATTCTACTGATTTTAAATTGCTATTTGTTTTAAGTAAAACCAACGTTTAATTCATTCATGAAAGTAATAGATCATATAAATAACTCAAAAGACACGCTCTTTTCATTTGAAATACTTCCACCATTAAAAGGAAAAAGCATTCAATCAATATTTGATGGAATCGATCCCTTAATGGAATTCAACCCTAAATTTATTAATGTAACCTATCACCGGGAGGAGTATATCTATAAGGAACGAGAAAATGGTTTGTTAGAGAAAATTGCAATTCGGAAAAGACCCGGAACAGTTGGGATTTGTGCCGCCATCATGAATAAATACAACGTTGATGCAGTGCCCCATTTGATTTGCGGTGGATTTAGTAAAGAAGAAACTGAAAATGCGCTGATTGATTTACAATTCCTTGGAATTGATAATGTTTTAGCTTTGCGAGGTGATTCAATTAAGACAGAGAATACATTCCGTCCGCATAAAGATGGTCATGCAAATGCCGTTGATCTAATCAATCAAGTTTCAGAAATGAACAGTGGTAACTACATTGTAGATGACGTGCAACTAGAACCTACTGACTTTTGCATTGGAACTGCAGGTTATCCCGAAAAACACTTTGAATCAATGAATATGTCAACTGATCTACATTATTTAAAAGGGAAAGTTGATGCTGGAGCAGAGTATATTGTTACACAAATGTTTTTTGACAATCAAAAATATTTCGAATTTGTAAAAGCGTGTAGGGAAATAGGAATTACTGCTCCAATTATTCCAGGAATTAAGCCAATAAAAAATTTAAATCACATTACTTTTTTACCGAAATTCTTCAAAATAGATTTCCCAACTGACCTTTCACGTGCTTTATTAACATGCAAAGACAATAAGGCAGTTGAACAAGTTGGTATTGAATGGGGGATTAAACAATCTCAAGAATTGAAAGCCGCAGGTGTTCCTTGTATTCATTATTATACTATGTCCAACTCTACTTCCGTAAAATCAATAGCAAATGAAGTTTTTTAAAATTGCAATGAAGCAAACAATTTTTCTTCTTGCTATTCTTGTTTCATTTCACAGTTTTTCACAAAAGCAAGCTCAAGGATTAACAAATACTGTGGTTATTGGGCAATTTGATAAAGCTGAAGATCGATTTTCAGTTGAGATTAATACTACAGAGTTACTTGTTGCCAATGGAATCAAGGCCATGCCTTCACTGAATTTATTAAAAACAGGGGCAGATACTCGATTGTTAAGCACCGACTCATTAAAAGCACTCGTAAAATCGAAGGGATTTGACACATATCTTATTGTTTCTGTTCGGGGTTACGATAAGCGATTTCAAAAGTCCGAGAGACAAGTAACACTGGAAGAGGCATTAGGGTTTGGTAATTTGTTTCATTTATATAGAAATGAAGCGACGTCAGTTACTTTTGAATTTACTTTTTTCAGGGAAAATAAAATTATTTTTCGAGATATAATGAGGTGCGAAGGTATCTCAGATAGAAACATTGTTTTAAAAAAATACCGAAAAAAATTAAATAAACGGATTCTTAAAAAATGGCCTAAACTGTAACTCAAGTTACATTCAGATAAAGCATAGTAGATAACTTTATAACATATTAATCAAGCTATGAAAAAAGGAACAAAAATTTATAGTATTCTACATTTCAAATGCCCTCAATGTCAGGAGGGTGCGTTTTTAGTTTCCACGCCTTATGATTTAAGCAAGTTAGGTGATGTACGTGAGCAGTGTGATGTTTGTAAGTTAAAATATGCCATAGAACCAGGATTTTATTATGGGGCTATGTATGTGTCCTATGGTTTAGGAGTTACATTGTTTGTAACTATTTGGGCTTCATGCAATTGGTTTTTGAACGATGTATCAGTTTGGGTACAAATTGGATTGGTTGTTTTATTTTCAATTTTACTAGGTCCTTATTTATTTGCATTATCAAAAATTATTTGGGCTAATTTATTTATAAAATATGGCGCTCATGCTAAGCTCGACGGACAAGCAAAACCTCATTCATAATACCATTGGGTATTTGCTTGAACCAGCGCTCATTATTGAAATGGGAGAGGTTGGT
>CAMAQX010000073.1 GCA_945860455.1 Lishizhenia tianjinensis | reverse complement strand
CTGCTAAACCTGTCTGTGATTCAATAGAGGTAAATATGGGATATTGATATATAGGCGGATTAATTTTTTCATTAAAAGCAATATTGGATGAACCTGTGACGTCAGCTTTGAATAGCTTGTCCAATATTTCAGCATAATCATTATCGACCAATTTTATAGACTGAGCAAGCGGTATTTTACTAAATACGACAACTTTCCTTTTATTTTTTACTAAACGAGCTCGTCCAACAGCTTGTAATAACAGTTCCTCCATAAATGAAATATGCATTTCCTGTAATACAATGTCTTTATAGGTATAAATAGAGAACGAAACTCCATACCTATGCAGCCTTAATGATTCCATACTTGAGTTTTCAAAGGGTATGTTACAAAGTTTTGCTATGGCTACTATTAAGTAGGAGGGAGGAAACTCAGTACCAAAAACTATACAATCTGCCGACTGAAGATGGTTCAATCCACTTGTGTTGTGAAAATTATAAGCTTTTGGAAATATATTTTTTATAAATTCCATACTATGCGAAATTAAGACTGTATTGCCAATTAGGTCTCTCAAATTCTCAAAAAATTCATTGAAATTTTCTCTATTCTGTAAGTATATAAAGCTACTTTTTGAATAGTTTTGTTCGCAAAATTGAATCAATTTTCCGATATTTTTAACCATCCCAAGGTCATTCTCAATCAAATCAGGTATCAAATTTTTCAATATATTATGATTTGCGGTCGCACTCATTACCAATATATCATTGAATCCATTGATAGTTTGCTTCGAAGCTGCAACTAGGCTTTCAAGTTGTCCATCTGAATTGTATTTAGGTAACACTAATTCCGCTTGCAATAAATAAGCGATATTCTGTAAACTTATAGAGTTTGAAAAGTCATTTCTATTCTGTTTTTTTTCGGGAATAAAACATTGGAAATTATTGGAACTTGATTGTTGTTGTAAAGTATCCGCCCACTTTTTCATTTTTTCAAAATGAGTTTTTAATTTTTCATTTTCATCCATGTGCTTGGACAAAAGCAAATAATCAACTTCATGAATGTTGAGTAATGTATCAGTCGGATTTTCATCAATAATTAATCTTGAATGATTTTTCCAATCGCTGCGAATCGCTGATTGATGTGTGGTTAGCACCAAACCTTTAGAAGCCAAAACTTTTTCGTTATGTGCAAGATATTCCTTCAGTGGTTCGACATCTTCTTCGCATTGATACTTTTCAATAACGGAAGTTTTACCTTCGGCAACAGACTCTATAAGTTGTTTGGCTAGACTTATGAATCCATTATTGTAAAAAAGTGACAACTGTTTGTTCAATAAAATAGAATTTATATTTGGCAGTTGTTTGATAGCCATAAACTCTATCTTTCTTTCGTATAAGCATTTAGCTTGCTCCATAAGCAAGTCATGACGAGGAAATGCCCAAATAGTTCCTTTACGGAACTTTTTGTTCTTTGCTAGCAAGTCTATTACTGAGTAGGTCTTACCAACGCCTGTAGGTGCTTTCAGAAGGACTTTTCCACCTTTTTTGAAATAAGTATCAATAGTATTATATAAGTCTCCACGAACGTCTTCTAGGTCTCTCTCCACTATCTTATGGGCAGAAGCATCCCCAACTAGTGCGGTTTTACTATTGGATTTTGATTTGAACAATTCCGAGAGATATAAGGGAACATCTTCATCAACTTGCTTTGTGATGGAACGAATAGGGAGCTCGAAGAAAACCTCACCATTTGCCATCCTTTTCTTGAAGTAGTGAAAGATGGAGTTCACTTTTTCAGTTTTGTTTATCTCAACGTTTGCTTCCACTGCTTGTTTCCATCTCTTTAAACCTCCTTCGATTTTATCTAGAGCAAAGAACAACTTTACTAATTCAGGATGCTCCACCTTTTCTTTTGCTTCCAAAAAAATTTGAAGAAGAGGAACTTTACTTTTTGCTATTTTCCATTGGGGGGCAGTCCATTTTACTACATTTGTCTCGAAAACCGTAGAGTCTATATTATTATATATACACTTTTCGTTTTTTTGGTCTAATATGTTTTTCAGCCCCCCCAATTTCTCCTTAAACCGCTTAGGGCTTTTTGACGAGATTTCAAAAGTATTCGCCAAACTAAGAACCAAATCATAGTTTAGGGCATAATCGAAATTTGTATAAAGTATTTTTTTACCCCCGAAAAAGAAGCGGTTAGGGTCAAAAACAGAGGAATCGAGGGAAGGAAATAAGGACTTAAAATAATGTAGTATTCGAGTTCGCTCATCCAAAGTCCTTTCGTTCAATGGTATCTCATTATCTAGGAAAAAGACTACTCTAAATCTTTCTGCATTATGTAATTCGCAAAGCTCAGGTGGATTCCTTTTGGTTAAATAAATCAAATTAGGAAAACCGACCCACGACTTTAATAGGTCTATAACTTGGTTAGGTGGTAATACACTTTTTCCATCAAAATCTAGGGATAAAATCTGATAACTGACGGCAGTGCTATTGTTCTGCACAAGAATATCATTTTTTACAATCGGGACGTGATTACAGTTATTATAGGAGTGATTATTGTTGCCAACGAGTTCGGCAAACTCGGCAAAGGTGTAATTTTTATGGTCTGCTGAAATGACATTTTTTCTATTTTCAGGGACAACAGAAATAGCGGGATTGGGGGAAATTTGGCATTTAACTTTCATGATAAAAAATTTATAGAAATTGATAGAACATTCAGATTGATTCTTTTTGTTGAGTTTTCTTATTTTATTTATTTGTTAACTTTAGTTATAATCCAAATATTTCCTAAATCCCAATGCTATCAGATAAAATATTACTTTTATTAAAGTAAAAATCTATTTTTCTAAGTATGAATTTGACATCAGCAATTTGGTAAAATTTGCCAATTATTTGGTTGTCCGCATATAGAAGATGTGTTTTTTTTCTGTTTCCTGAACACGGTTCACCCTCTAAGAGTCCGTCTATTACTATGAGTTTAATTTTCTCAAGTTTAATAAATATATAAGGATTATCGAAATTGAATAGGCATTGCCGAATATCATTGCACCTTTGCCCAAATAGTAGATTTTCTGAATTAATATAATTCGCTTGAATCTCCCTTTGAAGATTAAGTGCCTGCTCTGATGTTAGGATACCGCAATTCGAATCTAACTCTGCGAAATTGAATGATTGGAGATAGATGAGCAAGGACTCAAGAGTAAGTTCTGTTTTTACCATATTTTTTATTTGTGTTCTTGAATGGTTCTTATATAAAAACCTTCTTGACGATGAAAATAATTTAATTCTGTTTTGAAATTCTGAGATTTACTGAATTTAACGAAACCGCTAAAGGAGTTTTTATCAAACTCGTTTGCCCAAAAATAAACGCTTTCGCCAAATTCTGAGATAGAACCACTAGGTGACACCTTTCCTCCCGCAAACCAATTAAAAAAATTTTTATCTGATAACTCAATTTTTATTTTGTTGTTATCATAAGTTACTGATTGAAAAAGGGTATCAAGTATAGTCTCATTTTCTGAATCATAAGGTATAGCCTCAGTCTCCGCAGATTCTGAATCATCGAGTATAGTCTTAGTTTCTTCAGATTCTGAATCATCAGGATGGATACAGCATAGAAAATAATTATCCAAACTCTCCCATTCTGAGAAGTTTGGTAGTCTTTGGCCAACGGGAATCAAACCTCTTTTGTCCATCACCGCATAAATATTATATATAAGTCCCAATCTAGGGCTTAAGTCATTGCCTATAAATGGACATATTGAATAAGCAGGTTGTTTTCTATAGTTTAATTTTGTCCATTTGTAAGGATTATCGGCAAAAGAAATATCATCACCATTCTGAAATTTTGTAACGGATAGGTTTGATTCGCTCCATTGGAGATTATTAGTAAATAAATTATTCATTTTGGTAAATTTTTAATTTTTCAAGGGTAAAAATCTGACTTTTGGAGAATGAAACATATTGTTTGAAATCATTTGTTTTTAATAAATCAAAAATTTCGCTAAATGTCAAAATTTCGCAAGTATTTACAAATACATTATTTAATAAATCAAGTTTGACGATTCCAAGATTTTCGGCATGCATATATTTTGCATTACTACCCTCGTTAAAAAACAAAAACTTGTTATTTTGGGTATTGCGTTTGTCGATTAATATAGAATTTGGAATATAATCGATAATTCGGTCAGTCTCCTGAGGTACGACTAAGTTTTCATAACCTTGATTATTTGGTAAATTTTCGACAAATTTACGAGTCCAAATTCTCAAAAAAGTGAATTTATTAGAATGATATGGTATGTCTATTTCGTCTATGAAACTATCAAAATATTTTTTCATTAGAAACTTATCACACTCAATCTTACCAACTTCTGCTGATAATAAATCATCTTTTAGGGTATCAACTTTGTTTATGGAAATCTCATTTCTCTTTACGTCCACATCTCTTTTTAAAGATGACATCTCTGAATCCAATTTCTCTATTTTAGATGAAATGGTTTCTACCACTGTATTTGTTCCGAGCTTATAGTTTGCAACCAAATTATTCGACAAACTCGATAATTCATTTTTTACTTTATCTAATTCTCTTATTTTAATTTCTAGATTTAAAATTTGGGAATTTAGTTTTTCTTTTTGCTCATCCAAATTGTTTACAGCATTGAAAAGCAGATGCTTTTTATTTTTTATCATTTGCCAAATGACGGACTCCAACATTATCAAACTAATGGATTGTTTATTTGAACAGGAATATACTCTAGTGCGAGAACCGCATCGATAAATATGTTTTTTTTCATTTGTGTGGTTGCGATAGTCAGCTATAAAATAATTACCACAGTGTTTACATATTATTTTTTTAGATAGTAATGTCGTGTGTTTTGTCGATTTTTCGGCATTTATATTTTTTGATTTTAACTTTTCCTGTACATTATGAAATAGTACTTCTTCGATAATTTTTGGATAAACCATTTCACTCTCTACCAAAACTTTATTTTTGGTTACTCCTGATAACTTATACTCAGTTTTTGAATAAGTGTTTGAAGTAACTTTTTTACCTGTGTAGGCCTCCTCCTTCAACAACTTGTTCAAATTTCTTTTTGAGTGTGTGTAAGATGGGAATCCTTCCGCAATGCTCATCAAACAAATTTGCTTTATTGATGGATTTTGCTCAAATGTGTTGAATCCGTTTAAGTACCAATGGAATATTTTTTTAACAATTTCAGACTCGTTTTGGTGAAGGGTATAAATTTTTCGCTTGCTGTTGTCTATTTGTTCAATTCCATAGCCAAACAGACGTTTACCTCCCATGAAATAGCCCTTTTTCTTATATTCCGCCTTTGCACGGTTAGTCCTATCTTTTTTCGTCTTTACCTCGGATTCCGCAAAACTAGCGTACAAATTGAACATCAAATCAAATGTATCAGATTTGTTATCAATAACCAAATTCAAGTCCTTTATATAAAGCTGAATATTGTTTTCCGAAAGATATTCTCGTACTTCATGGATTACCGATTGTCGTCTCCCTAATCTAGAAATTTCAGTGATAAATAAGCTCTTGTATTCTTCATTGGTTTTTACGAACTGCATTAATTCGTCAAGCCCTAATCTATTTTTAAAATTTGCTAAACCTGATTCTTTAGTCTCGATAATATGGAATTTTGTATATCCTCTTTTTTTGGCATATTCAATAAGCTCCTCCTTCTGAGGGTCAGTGTCCTGTTTTGTTGTGGAAACTCTCAACAGAAGTATAGCATTCATGAATTGTAATTTATGCAAAGATAATATATTTTTTGATACTGTATTTAATAGCTATATTCTTATATGAATATGTCTTAAAAATACAGTAGTATATAAAATATGCTCAAAAACTTTTAAATCTCATAAAAAAAGATTAAATAATATGATTTACAACAACTTATATATATAATTTAACAAAATTTGTCTTGACCCTATTTGTCACGTACTTTATAGTGAAGTTCATTTTATAATCATTATCTTGCAATTTGGTAATCAATACATCCAACAGGATACAAGAAATGGCAAAAGAAGCACAAGCACGTTTAAAAATAAATGAACTACTTTCTGAAAGCGGATGGCGTTTGGTTGATGCTGAAGGCAAGAGAGCAAACGTTAAGGTAGAAACAAGAGTATCTAGTGCTGACAATCGAGGATTTGCTGATTACGTTTTATTAGACTCCAACCGTTTCCCTATTTTAGTAATCGAGGCAAAGAATGAAAACAAAAATCCTTTAAATGGTAAAGAGCAGGCTCGTACATATGCAAAGAATTTACATGCAAGATTCATAATTCTTTCTAACTCTGTAACCCATTATTTTTGGGATATTGAGTTGGGAAGTCCTACAATTATCAATAAGTTTCCTACCCTAGAAACCTTGGAAGGCTACAAGTCTTTTAAGCCTAAAAAGGAGTTAATTTTAAATGAAAACATCGAACCTGATTTCTTAGCTAAAACACAAAATCCAAATTACAAACTCGACCCTGACTACATAAACGAAAAATCAAGAACTGAATTTATAAGTAAAAACAGCCTAGTCTTTCTCAGACCATATCAACTTCAAGCAATTCAGTCTATTCAGAAGAGCATAGGGGAAGGAAATGACAGATTCCTATTCGAGATGGCTACAGGAACAGGAAAAACAAGCACTGCTGCAGGAGTGATAAAATTATTTTTGAGAACTGAAAATGCTAAACGAGTTCTTTTTTTAGTAGATAGAATAGAATTAGAAGACCAAGCTCAGAAAGCTTTTAACCGTATATTAAAAAATGACTATTCAACTGTTGTTTGGAAAGAAAATAGGGACGATTGGAACAAAGCTGAGATAGTTGTTTCAACCATCCAATCCTTTATGGTAAAGAATAAATATAAAAGGATATTTAAGCCAAATGACTTTGACTTAGTGATAAGTGATGAGGCACATCGCTCAATAGGTGGTAACAGTAGGAAGGTATTTGAATACTTTGTAGGTTATAAGTTAGGTTTGACAGCTACACCTAAAGACTTTTTAAAAAGAGTTGATAAAGAAGCACTTAACCAAAAAGACCCTATTGAATTGGAACGGCGGTCAATGCTCGACACTTATCATACATTTGGTTGTGAAAGTGGTGAACCAACGTTTCGTTACACGCTATTGGACGGCGTTAAGGACGGCTATCTCATAAATCCAATTGTCGTAGACGCAAGGACAGAAATAACCACACAATTATTGTCTGAGCAAGGATATCTTATTTCAGATACAGATGAGGATGGGAATGAAGTCGAAGAGACATTCGGTCACCGTGACTTTGAAAAAAAGTTTTTCAGTGAGTACACAAATAAAATATTTTGTAAAACATTCTTAGACAATTCTCTTAGAGACCCAATAACAGGCGAAATAGGTAAATCTCTAATCTTTTGTGTATCTCAAAAACATGCAGCTAAAATTGCACAGATTCTGAATGAGTTTGCAGATAAGATGTTTCCTAATAAGTATGAAAGTGATTTTGCAATTCAGGTTACTTCAAACATTCCTGAAGCACAAACATTTACATCTAATTTCACAAATAACAGACTGAGCGGTTCGGGGAATTTCAATCAAATTTACTTGACTTCAAAAACAAGAGTTTGTGTTACTTGTAGTATGATGACCACAGGTTACGATTGTCCTGATGTGTTAAACATTGGTTTATTAAAACCAATATTCTCTCCAAGTGACTTTGTTCAAATGAAAGGGAGAGGGACAAGAAAACATAACTTCTTTTTTCAATGGATTGATAAGTTGAACTTACCCCAAATATCTGAACCAAATAAAACCAAATTTAAACTATTCGATTTTTTTGGTAACTGCGAATACTTTGAAGAGAAATTCAATTACGATGAGGTGTTGAAACTACCGATAGGTAGCAAGACTAAAAAGAATGACGATACCTTAATCGAAGCCATAAACTTGGACGAATACTTTAACCTAAGTCCTGACCCATTACTTTCATTAAACGAGACCGCCATCGGTTTGGAGGGGATGAGAATAGACCGAGAACCGTATGAAAAATTCAAGGAACAGACTACGAATGATGAAGTAATACAAGAATTAGTAGAAGATGAGGATTGGGAAAAACTTGAGGACTACATGACCAAAAGCATATTCGACAAACCAAGTGAATTTTTCAATCTTGAGAAAATAAGAAAGTCCTTAGGAGTTGACAGACATATTTCTGTGAGAGAGCTTATGGAATATATGTTTGGCAAAACACCCTACATAAAAAACAAATATGAGTTATTAGAAGAGGAGTTTGATAAATTTGATGATAGATATATTCCTGATGCTCAGTACTTTTCATCAATAAAGCATTTCTTTTACTCCTATACTACCGACTCTGAATTACGGGATATTATTGACAATAAAAAATATGGTCTGCTAAATCTGCATCCTTCAGGACAATCCTTCAAGGAATTGCCATTAAACTACAAAAATATGATTCCTGAATATATAAAAACTTATGTACCACTCAATAAATTCATGTCCTAATGCTTGACAATCAAACCAAAAAACGAATCGACGATTGTCGGAATATCTTAGTGGGCAAAATTACAGACCCCAAAAGTCAGGTTGAACAGATAACCATAGCCTTGATTTACAAGTTTATGGACGACATGGACTTAGAAGCAGTGGAAATGGGAGGTGTAGCAACCTATTTTGTCGGAGAATATGAGAAATATGCATGGCATAATATATTTTCACCAAGAATTGGCGGAGAAGAGATGCTCGCTCTATACGGCGAGGGAATGGTAAAAATGAACCTGAATCCACATTTACCTCAGCTGTTTAGAGACATTTTCAAAAATGCTTATTTACCATACAGAGACCCTGAAACACTAAAACTGTTTCTTAAGACAATCAATGAATTCAGTTATGACCACAGCGAACGACTTGGTGATGCGTTTGAGTATCTATTATCCGTTCTCGGTTCTCAAGGAGATGCAGGTCAGTTTAGAACTCCACGCCACATCATCGATTTTATAATTAGACTACTTAATCCTGACAAAAACGGTAGTATGCTTGACCCAAGTTCAGGCACATGTGGCTTTTTGATAAGTGCGTTCAAGCATGTCATTACGAAATACACTAAAAATCAGTTAGGTGACATGTTGACACCTGCAGACAGGAAAAAGTTGATGGAAAACTTCACAGGATACGACATATCTCCTGACATGGTTCGCTTAAGTTTAGTTAACCTATTTCTGCATGGTTTCACCAATCCTAAAGTATACGAATATGACACATTAACAAGCGAGGAGAGATGGAATGAGTACTTCGATTACATATTCGCTAATCCACCATTCATGTCACCTAAAGGAGGTATACGACCTCACAAACGATTTGGCATAGAGTCAAATCGAGCAGAAGTATTATTTGTTGATTATATAATGGAACACCTCACGCCTAAGGGGAAGGCAGGTATTGTCGTCCCTGAAGGTATTATTTTTCAATCAGGAAAAGCCTATGTTGCACTTCGAAAGTCATTGGTTGAGAAATATTTAGTTGGTGTTATATCATTACCTAGTGGTGTTTTTAATCCATACAGCGGAGTAAAAACTTCTATTTTAATAATTGATAGAGAATTAAGTCAGAAAAGTGATAAAATCTTTTTTGCAAAGGTAGAGAATGATGGATATGATTTAGGAGCTCAAAGGAGGGAGATTGAGAAAAATGATTTGCCCATTTTTGAAGTTGAGATAAGTAGATATTTGGGTGGATTGCGAAACGATGAAGTGATTGAAAGTGAGAAGCTTAACTTCGTTACAAAAGAGCAGATATTAGGTTCAAGTGATGTTGGATTGAGTTATGAAAAGTACATTTCTTCAAGGACAGTATATGCTTCAGAGTATCTAAGTTGTAAATTGAGTGAGTTATTAGAGATTCAATCAGGATTTCCTTTTGAATCAAAACTTTTTAATGATAACAATGGATTTCCTTTAATCCGTATTAGAAATATCAAAAAAAATTATACTGATACTTTTTACAATGGGGAGTACTCAGACGATTTTGTAGTCAAAAACGGAGATTTACTGATTGGAATGGACGGTGAATTCAACTGTGTTCTGTGGAATGGGAATGACGCTCTCCTGAATCAAAGGGTATGCAGAATTAGAAGTTACAAGAACATTCTAAAAGAGTACACTTTTTACATGATTCAAAAAAAACTCAAGGAAATTGAAGATGAAACTAACGCAGTAACTGTTAAACACATTTCTGTTAAACAAATTTTAAATATTGAAATCCCCCTCCCCCCTCTCGAAGTTCAACAGGAAATCGTCAATGAACTTGAACAATACCAAAAGATTATAGATGGTGCTAAACAAGTAGTAGATAATTACAAGCCCATTATTGATATTGACCTGAGTTGGGAGTTGAAGGAGTTGGGGGAAGTTTGTGA
>CAMAQX010000072.1 GCA_945860455.1 Lishizhenia tianjinensis | reverse complement strand
GCGGCCCAGGTTCCTCCAAAACCAGAGTTTTCGATGAAAACAGCGATCGCAATTTTTGGGTTATCAAGAGGCGCAAAAGCAAGAAATACGGAATGGTCTCTTCCATGAGGGTTTTGAACGGTTCCCGTTTTTCCACAAACAACGATGTCTTCCAGTCGAGCTGCCGCAGCTGTACCGCCAGACTCGTTTACTACGCGCCTCATTCCTTCAATCACTGCTGGATAATATTTGGAATTAACTAAAGTGTATTTTTTTTTCTTAAAGGCTTCCATTGGGCCTTTACCACCAATTGATTTTACAAAGTGCGGTGTATAATACCAGCCCCGATTAGCAATGATTGCAGCAATATTAGCCATTTGCAGTGGGGTAAGTTTCACCTCCCCTTGACCAATTGAGATTGACCGAATAGAACTAAACTGCCAATTGTGGTAACCGTACCACTTATCATAAAATTTTGGTCCAGGAATCAATCCTTTTTTAACCCCAGTAATATCTGATTCCATTTTAACCCCCAATCCAAAACTATTCATATACTTGACCCATTTTGTTAATCCAGCTTCAGCATCTACAGCTATGTTTTTATTCTTTCCTTGCTGAATAATTTTTTTCATTAAGTAGTAGAAATATGGATTACATGAATATTGCACCGCTTTTGGAATATCTGTTGCCGCGGGATGGTTGTGGCAGCCAACCATACTTTTTGTACAAGGAAACCCAGAGTTTTCTGTAATAACGCCCTCTTGCATACCGATTAAACCCTGAACCAATTTAAAAATAGATCCTGGGGGGTATTCAGAGGCTAATGGTCTTGGATATAAGGGCAGATTTGGGTCTTTGTTTAGTTTAGGGTAGTTTGCGCTGATGTTTCGTTTACCTACCAATAAATTTGGATCGAACGAAGGGGCGGAGACAAAAGTTAATATTTCTCCAGTAGAAGGTTCAATAGCAACAATACAGCCTTTTTTGTTTTGCATTAATTTTTCCGCATATACTTGCAAACCAATGTCAATTCCTAATGTAAGGTTTGCTCCGGGTTTTGCGATCGTATCATATTTCCCACCGGCATAGGATTGAATAGCATCATTCATAGCAGATGTTATTACATACCTAATCCCCTTTATTCCACGAAGTTGTTTTTCATAAAATTTTTCTAATCCCGTTCTCCCAATATTGTTAGCGGGTTTATAAAAACGATCTTTTTTTATTTCTTCTCCGGTTACTTCAGATAAATAGCCTAGAATGTTTGCTCCATTAGCAAAAGGATAACTTCGCATACTTGTAGCCTCCTCATAAAATCCTGGAAATTTATCAAGAAAAGGAGCGATTTTAAGAATTTCATCTAAAGTTAACTCTTTTAAGAAGGGATAAGCACGAGACCTTAAATAATTTGATGTTCGTTTCTTGGTGCTTTTATTGTAATAAGAACCCTCACCGTCTTTTATTTCTTTGAATCGAGCACTTACTTCTTCTTTTTTCCATCCTAATATTTTTGCAAATGCAATGGTGTCAAAATCTCCAACCTTTTCTTCGACAAACATGAGATTATAATAAACTTTATTTGATACGATTTGCTTGTTGTTTCGATCAAAAACAATTCCCCTTGTTGGAGTAATTTCTTTTCTTTTTTCTGCAATTTCTTGTGCGCGAAGCACCCATGACTCATCTACAACTTGCATATAGAACAAGCGGATGGAATATAAAACACCAACAATCACAACAAAAAAAATGATTACAAACTTCCGATTATCTGTGTTCATCTCGCTTTTTCCTTTTTAAAGAATAAATATTGAATAATTAAACAGATAATCAAACTTAATAAGCCACTTAATAGTGTTTTAATTAATGCTTCTGCTACATTGTCCAAACGGAAAGACTCTAAAATAAAAAACCAAATATGGTGTATAAACAATAAAGACCCAAAAGTTAAAAGATGCCAGCGAAGCCCCATGTCTAGTACATTTGGTTGTCTTAAAACGTCATATCCATCGCGTGGAGCGAAATATTTATACAATAAAGGCCTTGCCATTCCCATTGTAACAGCAGCTGAAGCGTGTAATCCAAAGGTGTTTGAAAAAAGGTCAACCATAAACCCAATTAAAAAGGAAATACTTAATACTGTCACCACTTTGTAATTAAAGGGTAAAATGGCGATTAATAAAGGATACGCCATTAAATAGATTCCCATTCCGGGCTCAATAGCATTTAAAATAAATACTTGTAGAAGCAAAAGTCCAAAGAATCTAATTAAGGGGATTAAGATAATTTCCATTATTTTTTTTCTTCTTTAGGGATTGCTTCTTCTAGTTTCGTCTGTTCTTTTAAGAGTAAGTTTTTCACCACATAAACATGTTGCAAGGAGCGATAATCCTCCGAAAACTTTATAATAACATCCCAAACAGGTTTCCCTTCAACTGGCAATAATTTTTCTACTTTTCCGATCGGAATACCCTTTGGGAAAATACCTGAACCACCGCGCGTCACAACCGTGGAGTTTTTAACTAGTTTGATATCTTGTGAGATTCCTAAAACAGATCCACGCGTAGGGTCTTTTCCATTCCATTTTAAATACCCGGTTAATCCACTCGGTTGAATTAAAACATCTACATTGCTGTTTTCTGTTAAAATCGTTTTTACGAGGGAAAAATTTTTACTCGTCATGTGTATAACACCAACAATTCCTTTGTCTGAAAAGACGCCCATCCCAATTTCAACACCTTGAGTAGTGCCAATATTTAAGGTGAAATAATTGTTTTTACGAGTAATAGATGAATTAATAATGCTCCCAGGAATATATTCGTATTGTTGTTTGTAAACGGTGTCCTTAACTTTAATAAGGTCAGTAGAAACGTTAATGAAATTTGTTAATTGTAATTTTCTTAATCGGACATTCTCCCGCTGAAGAGCTTCGTTGGTTTCATCCAAGTGAATGAACTTTGTAAATTCATTTTGCCAGGACAGCATTGTACCGGTCACCGCCCATGACGAGGTTAAAAACTGCCCCTTCGGATAGGCTATATAACTGAAATACAAGCTCAAAGAAATGACTTGTAACAATAAATAATATAAAAAGATTCTAAAGCGCTGAAAGAACGCGATTAAATTCCGCATAAGCAAAGTTAAAAAACGAAACTCAATTCACCGCGTTTATCTTTAAATCAATCGCGTATTAAGAACTGATATTTGTTAATATTTTTTAAAGCGATACTTGTTCCACGGGCTACTGCACGTAATGGGTCTTCTGCTATCCATACAGGAAGCTTTGTTTTCGCTGAAATTCGTTTATCTAAACCGCGTAACATGGATCCTCCACCAGCTAAATAGATTCCTGTTTTGTAAATGTCAGCAGAAAGTTCCGGAGGGGTTAACTCTAATGCGCTTAATATTGCTTCTTCAATTTTAGCAATCGTTTTATCTAAGGCATATGAAATTTCGGAATAAGTAACGATAATTTCTTTCGGAATCCCTGTAACTAAATCTCTTCCGCGTACAGCATAATCTTCGGGTGGATTATCTAGTTCGGGAATGGCGGCACCTACTTCGATTTTTATTTGTTCAGCAGTTCGTTCTCCCACCAACATATTGTGCTGACGCCGCATATACTCTTCAATGTCATTAGTAAAGTCATCACCAGCAATACGAATGGACTTATCGCACACAATCCCTCCAAGGGCAATTACCGCGATTTCTGATGTTCCACCACCAATATCTATAATCATATTCCCCATAGGCTCTTCGACATCAATGCCAATACCAATAGCTGCAGCCATGGGTTCATGAATCAAGTAAACTTCTTTGGCTCCTGCATGTTCAGCGGAATCTCTTACGGCTCTTTTTTCCACCTCTGTAATTCCAGATGGAATACAAATTACCATGCGTAAAGATGGATTAAATAAACGTCTTCCTGGATTAATCATTTTAATCATTCCACGAATCATTTGTTCTGCACTTTGGAAATCGGCAATTACACCATCTTTCAATGGCCTAACTGTTTCAATTAACTTGTGCGTCTTTCCATGCATTTGCTGGGCCTTTTTTCCGATGGCCACAATTTTTCCTGTTTGAATGTCTTTAGCAACTATGGATGGCTCATCTACAACAACTTTATCATTCCAGATAATCAGTGTATTGGCGGTTCCAAGGTCGATGGCAATTTCTTGTGTGAAGAAGTTAAACAAACCCATTTTCTATCTTTTTGGTATTACTATAGGACGTATGTACTAAATAATAAAAAAAAAGTTTCATTTTTTTATTATAAGTAAAGTTAGTGTTTAAAATGACGTATTCCCGTAAAAACCATTTTCATTTCAACAGAATTGCAATAATCAATGGAAAGTTGGTCTTTTATCGATCCCCCCGGCTGAATAACGGTGTTAATTCCTTCGTTGTGTGCGAATTCTACGCAATCAGGAAAAGGAAAAAAAGCATCGGAGGCCATAACAGCACCGCTTAAATCGAACTGAAAAGACTTTGCCTTGTGAATCGCTTGTTTTAAGGCATCAACACGAGAAGTTTGACCGGTTCCGCTTGCCAATAGTTGTTTGTTTTTAGCTAAAACGATTGTATTAGATTTTGTGTGTTTCACTAATTTATTGGCAAACAACAAATCTTCTATTTCCATTTCAGAAGGGGATAAGTTTGTTTGTGTTGTTAAATCTTCGGCTGTTTCCATCTTATCATTTCGGTCTTCTTCTAATATTCCGTTTAGGGCAGAACGTAAAATTGTTTTTGGCCATTCAAATGCCTTTTGTTGAAGAAGAATTCTATTTTTTTTACTCACTAATGTTTGTAGCGCATCCACGGAATAGGATGGCGCAATAATCACTTCAAAAAACAACTCATTCATTGCCAGCGCTGTTTGATTATCTACTTGCGCGTTTGCTATTAGAACCCCACCAAAAGCACTTACAGGGTCGCCAGCTAATGCATCTTGATAAGCATTTAAAATTGTTTTTCTCGTTGCTAAACCACAAGCGTTGTTGTGTTTTAGAATAGCAAAAGTTGGGTCTTCATTTTTGAATTCATGCATTAAATTAACAGCCGCATCAACATCCAATAGATTGTTATATGACAACTCTTTTCCGTTAAGCTTATCAAAAACGGAGTCTAAATCACCATGATAAAACCCTCTTTGATGCGGGTTTTCCCCATAGCGTAAAACAGAGGAATTTGATTCGCTTACTTTTAAATAAGGTTGTTCACCACCATTAAAATAATTGAATATTTGTGTGTCGTAATGGGAGGAGGTGTGGAATGCTTCTCGGGCGAAGTTTTTACGTTGCCCCAATGTTGTTGAACCATTTTGGTTTGTAATAAGTTCTAGAAATTCAGCATAATAATTCATTGCCGGAATAATAACAACATCTTGATGGTTTTTTGCTGCTGCTCTAATTAGAGAGATTCCACCAATGTCTATTTTTTCAATGATTTCTTCTTGTGTTCCGCCTCCTGCGACAGTTGCCTCAAAAGGATATAAATCAACAATAACGAGATCTATTTCCGGGATTTGATATTCAGCAATTTGTTGTTGGTCAGATTCTACGTTTCGTCGATTTAATATTCCACCAAAAACCTTAGGATGCAATGTTTTTACTCGTCCGCCCAAAATAGAGGGGTAAGATGTTATCTCTTCCACAGGAACAACGGTAATATCAAGGGCCTTTAAAAAAGTTTCTGTTCCGCCTGTAGAATAGAAAACAACACCGTTTTTATGTAGTTCGCGAACAATTGGTTCGAGACCCTCTTTATTATAAACAGAAATTAACGCGGATTGGATTTTTTTATTTGTGTGCATCCCAATAAATTAAGCTACAAAGATATGGATAAAAGAATGTTTAATCGTCTTGGAGAAATTACAGTTATTAAAGTTTTCGTTAAAGAAATTAACAATGAAAGTCCCATCACTGTTTGATAAGCTTATGAATTGTATTTTCAATTTGTAACAGATATAAACCTGTTGGAAAACTTGAAAGATCAAGAGTGGTTTGTCCGGAAAAAGTTTTGTTTAAAAGACATTTACCTATTTGGTTGTAGAGGTTAATTTTTTTGTTTTTATTCGTTGGCGATTTAATATTTATTAGATCAAAAAACGGATTTGGATATACCTCGATTAGTTCTAAATCTGATACATCTGATAGACCAACCAATTGATTTAATTGGGCACCGAAAGCATTTGGGAAGGTGTTGTCAGGGCCAACTTTTGCTACAAAAAGATTACTTCCTCCATTCGGTTGTTCGATTCCATCATCAATAATCGAATTAAAACCGACCGCAACGAAAGCCCCATCGCTCGTAGGAATTAAATCATTGAATTGATCTAATCCATAATTTGTAATGGCAGCAGACCAAACAGGGGCAATGTAATTTAAATTTTCCGAGTAAAAATAAGCCATAGATAAATCATAATTATCTTGATTTGTGCCAGGGTTAATAGATTGGTAGCCGATAGCCACTCGATCTAAAACGGAGACATACGCCGCCTGATTTAATTGTGTGTTATATCCTGGATACACAAAAGTATAATGATTGATTAAAGAACCACTTATGTCATACACGCCGTAGTAGTCATCCTTATCAACCCCCACTTCTCTATATCCAATTACATAGTATTTATTGATTCCCATTGATAAGTCTGACACATAGTAATTTCCACTTTTATCCGAAATAGTATCAAACCGTAATACTTCTCCTAAATCATTCATCTCAATCACAAAACCCTTTACCATGTTCGAATCAGGAACAAAAAAATGTCCCCCAATTAAATAGTTGTTATTTGTTTTTATGATAGTATTTGCAATATCTTTTCCTTCACCACCAATGGTTTTAGTCCAAAGTGTATCTCCATTACGGTTGGTTCTTACAATATAAATGTCTGAGTTGGCGCTGGACGTATTCAGTGTTTCTCCTACTAACACAATTCCCGAGTCTATAGTCATAATCGCATCATTGGTTTTTTCCCAAGCATTCGGTTTTCCATAGGTTTTTGACCACAATTCATTTCCATCGAAATCTGTTTTTAATAGGAATGCGTCATAATCCCCAGAGCTGCTCCATGAGTTAGAAAAACCAACTACGTAAATACCTAAATCAGCATTATACAGAACTCTTTTTCCGCCATCTGATTCAAGTCCGCCGTAGTTTTTGCTCCAAAGATATCCTCCTAAACTATCTAAATGAAGTAAAAACGCATCGGAATCACCCGCCCAACTACTAGAGCTTCCCGTAATAAGGTAAGATGAGTCTTCCTTCTGAACAATTCCTTCAGCACGATCGTATCCGTTGCCCGAATAAATTTTGTAAAAATTTATCTGGCTGTTTAGTTGCCAGGCTAATGTGTTGAGAAATAAAAATATTAATATGCGCATTGTAGTCTAAATAAAATGGATTGACCGGTTTTACCAATTATGTTTTCGCTGGCGATTCCTAGGTTCAAGTTTTTAATTCGGACACTTGAGTACAAACCAAATCGAAACTTAGAGAAACCCCCGTAGCTGGTGTTTAGACCAATATTCAAGGCGTTAATTTTACCTAACGGAATGCGGTAATCTAGTCCCGCAAAAACCAATGGAGTATATGCAGAAGCAAGAAATAAGCGGATTCCATAAAATTCTTGCAGTTTTCGATTTGATTGGGTGTCAACTAATTTTGAAAATTGCAAAAAACCAGGTAAAAAAACGGTTGTTTTAAGTTGATATTTTTGAATTCCTAAGGTATCTAACACTGAAAAATTGGAGTCTAAAAAAGAACTACCATTTAAAACTTGATTAAAACTAAGGCCGGTAAATGTAAAAACAGTATCACCACTGTATCTTGTCATGGATTCACGTAATGACGTAAAACCAATGTTTTTGGCTAAAAATTGATAATAAATTACTTTGTTTTTTTTTGTGGGAACCTTCAATCGAATGTCTGCATCTAATCCTGCACCGAATCCTTTGAAAGAGGAAGTGCCATTTGTAAAACTTGCTCTCCCATCAAACGCAATAGAAAGTGAGTCAATGGTTTGCGATTGGTATATTTCACCCGTTCGAACAAGTGCGTCGCTGTAATTAGACAAACTATATACATTTAATGAAATAGAAGATTTTGATTTTTTATCTAACCAGCCAAATCCTATTTTCTGATAACCATAAGCCGTAAATTGAGTTCCAGAAATAGAAGCGGTGTTGCCAATAAAACCTTCATTTCCATAAAAAGCCAGTTTAAACAAATCTTTTGAATAGAGGGCATTAATGAATGAATAGTACCCAGCTTTTATCGTAAAACCCCAAGTGGATTTACCAAATAAGTTTACTTGAAAATTTCTATATTCTATTTCAGCGGTCAGGTCAGTTCCAAATTGATTTATTCCGCGGTGAAGTTTAAGACTTTTATCCTTAATTGCCTCGGTGATTTCCCCGCCATAAAACAATTTTTGAGTTAATGATTTATGTAACGAAGTGCCAGCATAATCAGCTGTTCCAGAAAAAATAAATTCATGTTTCTTTTCCAGTAAAGTGTCTTGTTGAATAGGAAGCCACGACTGAGCATTACTAAGTAAACCGTGTAATAAAAAGAATATAATAGTTATTTTTTTCATTAGTAAACAATGGTTCCATTTAGTTTAACGTTCATCTTCACGGCAAGAAAAGCCCCATAAGGAATGCTTTGTTGTTCGTTAATGCCGGTTGTGCCATTTGGTGTATCAAACCGCGCTTCAATTGCGACAAATTTTATTTTATCTAAATCGGCGATCAACGGCGCAGGTAAAATAAAACCTACACTTGATTTCTTTTCGAACAATCCACTTTGAATGTTGAATGAGCCTAAAATGCTTGATGCAATTTGGGAAGAGCCTAACACTGTGTGCATCACAAAATTGTTTTCATCCATAAAATAAAGTACTGGTTCACATGAAACAGGGAAGGCATTTGTAGCGTTTACAGTAATTAGACCAGAATTTGCGTGAATTTTTGTTGGATCCTGGTTCAAATTAAAATCAAAAGTATCGCGCAAGGTTAGTCCATCTGCCCCCACTTGTAAAGGCATTTCGACGTTTATTTTCACCTTAATCCTACTGTTTGGAAATACTTCGTCTGCTCCACCTGAAATATTGCCCCACGGGTTTAGTTGAAGCTGATAACCCACTTTGTGTTCAGTTCCCAAGTTTTCGATGTATTGTTCAATATTGCTGTTTGTTGAATTGAAGTTAATGCTTTGTTCACTCGGTTGTAAGCTAGCCCAACTTCCTGTTGCTGGAGAAACATAAAAATCAGCACCAATTTCTGTTGAGTTTAATGCAACCGTGTTGTTTTCTAAATTTGTGTTTTCGGCATGTGTAAGCCTTCCTTTTAAGGAAACTTTCATGCCATTTTCAATAAGAAATGTGAGGTTTGTGGCAGGTATATCAATGTTTCCGCTGGTAATACTCGTTAAATAAGGAATGGTAAAGAGTGAGGTGTCAGAAATAACTTGGTTTCCAAAATAGCCTTTAGCATAATCAACTTTAAGCCCAGAAAATAACCCTTCAAATTTGAAATCATTTTGGCTGTTGATTGATACAATTGGTCCGTCCGGATCTGTTTTAATACTGAGTTTTGATTGAAGTTTATTAAAGCTCAACCCGGATTCTCCCGTTAAGTCGATGTCATACCCGCTCAAATCTAATTCTTCTTCTGCGGTACTAGGTTGTACTATTGTTCCAGCATTCACAAAATAGGTTTGTTCAAAGACTACTCCATTCTTGGTGGCTCCCGGCAATTGAACGGTGTAATAAACTTTTGTATTCAAGGGGTTGAAAACCTTCACTTTAATTTTTCCTGCTGAAGTTCTTATTTTTTTTAATTGAACATCTTGCAAATCAAAGTTGTGTTCTTCTACTGTGTTCACAAAAGATGTTCCTGGCTGAACATTGTTCAACGAAAAAAGAGGGCTAAAAATTTGCGTGATTGTAGTGTCCGGTATAGTTATAATATCTGACAAGCGAATATCTAAAAGTGTGCGGGTTAAATCAACATCAATTGTAGTTTGATTCGTTGTTGTAAGTGTTGAGTCATTAAATAAATTATTCAGTTTGAGTGTGTCGGAAATAATGGGTGTTGCCCAATCTGTATTCCAGGTAGTATCTTTCTTTTTGCACGACGCAATAAGAAAGCTGAATAATCCGATATAAAATATATATTTCACTTGTTCTAAGACTAAACTCGTTCTATAACAGTTGCATATCCCTGGCCAACACCAATACACATGGTAACCAATGCATAGCGCTTGCCTGTTCTTTGTAGCTCCCTAGCGGCAGTAAGTAGTAAACGCGCTCCCGACATACCAAGTGGGTGACCTAAAGAAATGGATCCTCCATTTGGATTAATGCGCGGGTCATTATCTGCTAACCCCAAAGTACGAGTACAAGCGAGCACTTGTGCCGCAAAAGCTTCATTTAGCTCTAGCACATCCATGTCCTGCAATGTTAATCCTGCTCTTTGCAGTGCTTTTTCTGATGCTAGAACTGGTCCAATTCCCATGATTCTAGGCTCAACTCCTGCAACCGCTGCACTTACAATACGTGCTATTGGATTAAGTTGATGGTTTTTTACTCCAGTTTCAGATGCAATTAATAATGCAGCAGCTCCATCATTTAATCCTGATGCATTTCCTGCGGTCACTGTTCCGTCTTTTTTGAAAGCGGGTTTTAATCCAGCTAAACTTTCCATGGTAGTGGATGCTCGGGAGAATTCATCAGTAGAAAACACGATCGGATCCTTTTTTTTCTGAGG